>DATIEH010000304.1:0-18294 GCA_035455905.1 Binatia bacterium
ACCGGTCGTGCATCATACCTATATCGAGCCACACTCCTGCGTGGTGAGCGCCGCGGCGGATGGTTCGGCGGAATTCTGGTCGTGCAGCAAAGTACCTTATGGAGTCCGCGAACAAGTCGCCAACGCTCTCAAGCTGCCGCAGGAAAAATTCAACTTCAATCCGGTTTACATCGGCGGCGACTTTGGCGGGAAGGGCGATTTCATGGATCTCGCCGTGGTCTATCTTTTGTCAAAGAAAGCCGGCCGGCCGGTGAAGCTGGTAATGGATTATGAAGAAGAATTCGCCGCAGGAAACCCACGGCACGCTTCGGTGATTCACGTTAAAACCGGGGTGAAAAAAGATGGCACGCTGGTGGCGCATCACATGCGTTTCATTTTCGACAGCGGCGCCTATGGAGCGTTCAAACCGAATGCATTCTTGAACGGGCCGCATCTCTGTGCGGGGCCATACAAGATCCCACACGCCTTCATCGAAGAGCACATGGTTTACACCAACAAAATCCCATGCGGCCATATGCGCTCGCCGGGCGATCCGCAAGGAATTTTCGCGAACGAGAGTCAAATGGATCTGGTGGCAAAAAAATTGGGCATGGATCCGATCGAGTTTCGCAAGAAAAATTTCATGCATGACGGTGATATCGATCCGACTGGCGAGGAGTTCAGCTACATCAAGACCGACGAGACGCTTAAAAAAGCTCTCGAAGATGCCGGCTATCAAAAAGCTAAAGGGAAAAACGTGGGGCGCGGGATTGCGCTTGTCCAATGGACGCCGGCTGGTGGCATCGGCACAGTGGCCATCTCGCTGGATCAGAATGGTATGGCGACGATTTCTTCCGCCATGGCCGACCAAGGGGCGGGCACCTATACGATCTTGAGTGAAATTGTCTCGGAGGAGCTCAAAATCCCGCTAAGCCAAATCAAAACCCAGCAATTGGATACGCAACGCGGCGTCAAAGACACCGGCGTCGGAGGCAGCCGCGCGACGCGAGTTTATGGCAACGCGGGCTACGAGGCGGCGCTCAAAGCCGCAGATGCAATCAAGCGGGCCGCCGCGGAACAGTTGGGCGCATCACCCGAGGAAATCGTACTCGCCAAAGGCGCGGCCCTGCATCCGCGCATGGAACGGCGGCTTACCTATGGTGAGATTGTGAAAGCCAAAGGAACACCGATCGCGGTGGATGCAACCTTCAACGACAATTCCAAAATCCATTCCGCGTCCATGTGTGTGCAGGTCGCAGAAGTCGAAGTCGATCCACAAACCGGGCAGGTGGAGCTCAAGAAATTCACTTCGACGCACAATACCGGGACGGTGTTGAATCCGCTCATGCACCAAGGGCAAATCGAAGGCGCGACCATGACAGGCATCGGCTATTCGTTGATGGAAGAATTGATGATCAGTGACGGCAAAGTAGCGACGGCGAATTTTGGCGAGTATAAAATTCCGACCATCAAAGACGTTCCGCCGTTCAAAAGCTCGGTGACCGAGGAGCCGCACGGCGCGGGACCTTACAACAGCATGCCGATCGGCGAAACGGGGAATATTCCTACGGCGGCGGCCATCGCCAATGCGGTGGAAGATGCCTGCGGTGTGCGGATCAAAAGCTTACCGATAACGGCAGAAAAGATTTACGAAGCGCTCCACGGCGCGAAGTAAGCGATGGGGACACTTCCCGGAACCATCGCTCTCGGGAAGTTTCGCATTATTTATGAAGAAGAGCGGCAGCGCTCTTCCAGCGACGCGCACGGCTATCTTCTTCAGCAGCGCGCGCTCATCCGTTTGGATGAAGATCTCGTCAGGCTCGCGGATCAGGAAGATTACACGGTTTATTGCAACGATGACGACTTTAAGAAACAGGCGGGCAAGCCGCCTTCGGCGCTACAGTATTTCATCGCGTCTGTCGGCTTTTGTATGTTCAGTCAGCTAAAACGGCTGGCGGCACAGGCTCGCGTCGTCATCGACGATGTTGAAATGGACCTGCGCATGACCTATGACCGGAAGGGAAGTTTTTCAGTCGACAATCTGGCGCAAGCCGCGCAAGGGATCAGGTACACGTTCAACATTAAGAGCGAGGCGCCGCTAGAAACCGTGATCAAGGTCATGCAAGCCGCCGATAAAGGCTGCCATACCGTCAATTCGATGCGCAAGCGAATGACGGTAGCCGGTAAATTTGTTCTCAACGAGCGCGAATATCAAATCGGCGATTGATCGGGAGTTGTTGTGGCGAAGCTAGCCATTGGCGATCTTTTTCCCAGCGCGGCTCTAAACGATATCGACGGCGTGGCGGTACAATTCCCCGCGGTATTCACCCATGCCCCGGCGACGGTGATCTTTTTTTATCGCGGCCGCTGGTGACCCTGGTGTCGGGCCCAGGTGACGGCCTTCGTCTACGAGTGGGAGCGCTACCTCGAGGGAAAAGTTCAAATCCTCGGTATCAGCGTCGATCCACCACAGGAAGGCAAGAAACTTCTCGAACGCGTGACCCGCGACTGCCAAGAAGACCGGCCGCAGATTCCGCTCGATCCCTACCCGGTTCGGCTTTTGACAGATCCTGAGGCTAGGTTGATTCGCGCGGTTGGCACCGCGAATGAAGGTCATTGGGCCGGCACGATTGCCGCGCCGGTGACTTACGTCATCGATCCTGCCGGCAAAGTGAAATGGGCGTACGTCAGCGAGAGCGCGGCGGATCGGCCGAGTCCGGTTGCGCTAGCCAAGGCGGCCGTCGCGATCGCTTCGGGAAAAGAACCGCCTGTCGATTACCCGGGGAAGCTCTAAAAGCCCGCCTGTCATTGCATTGAAGCTTTCGCGCAATTCCGTTCTCTTATAAAAATTTCTTAGTAAAACCGCATCCGACAGTAGTTTTCGGGACGTGATTTTCGGCCGTAAGCAGGTCGAACCATTCGCTTGACGGCGTGCAATCGGCTAGCGTAATTAGATTCTAATTCGTGTTAGGAGTCGTCATGAAAGCTGCTGTGCTCTACGAAGCCCGCCAGCCATTGAGGATCGAAGATCTCGAACTCCCAAACGTTGATGACGAGGATATCCTGATCAAAGTCGCTTCGTGCGGCGTCTGCCATACGGATCTGAAAGTCGTCGAGGGGAGAAATCGCTTTACACCGCCCACTGTGCTCGGCCACGAAGTCGCTGGAACCGTCGCGCAGGCCGGGCCGCGCTGCAAAGGCTTTAAGAGCGGGGATCGAGTCATTATAGGAATGCGTTACAAATGCGGTCGCTGCCGCTATTGTTTGAGCGCGCGGGAAAATCTCTGCGAGCGCCGACCGGCGCCGCCCACGCTAAGAAAAATCGATGGCACCGTGGTTACCCGCTGGAACGTCGGCGGATTTGCCGAGTATGTCGCCGTGCCGGAGTATATGGCTTTCAAAATTCCCGATGGCATCTCTATGGAAGAGGCTAGCGTGGTCGGTTGCCGCGTCACGACGGCTTACAACGCGGTCAAGCATCGGGCGCGGTTAAAGCCGGGCGATTCGGCGCTTGTCATCGGATGCGGCGGAATCGGTTTGAACACGATTCAATTTCTAAAATGTTTTGGCGCCTATCCCATCATCGCTGTCGATATTGTCGAGAATAAGCTCGATGCAGCGAAGCGATTCGGCGCGACCCATGTGATCGACGCGCGCTCAGAAGATCCAGTGAAAGCGGCGATCAAGCTCACGGAGGTCGGTGTCGACAAAGCCTTCGAGGCGATCGGCAATCCCAAAACTTCGGATCAAATCATTCAGGCGACGCGGCCCGGCGGCACGGCGACGATCATCGGCGGGCTCGGGAGCGGCCCCTTCACGATTAGCAGCGGCAACTTCGTCACCCGGGAAATTACCATCACCGGAGTCTCAAGCCGCCAGGCCAACGACGTGGAAGAAGTTTTTCAGATGGCCATGCAAGGTCGAATCGAGCTCAAGGATCTGATCACGAAGAGCTACGGATACGACGAGATCAATGAAGCGTTGGCCGATCTCGAGCACGGCAAGCTGCGAATGGCGGTTTCCTTGTGGAACTGAAAAAAGGGGACGGTTACTTAGGTTTAGAGATACGACATGGAGGAGCATTGAACAGATTCATCGGTTTACGCCTGGTACTTTTATCCATTGGTCTGTTCTCTGCCGTCGCTTACGCGGCGGATGAGAATCCTATCGATGTGATTGAAGACAATAGTTTTCTCATAGAGGAAGCTTACAATCAGGAAGCTGGAGTGGTGCAGCATATCTTCCAATCCGTTTACAGCAATGACCCGAGGCAGCGCGGTTGGGCCTTTACCTTCACCCAGGAATGGCCCATCTACGGGCAGGATCACCAGTTTTCTTACACCATTCCTAGCTATCACGTGATAAACGAAGGAGAACGCCAATACGGGATCGGCGATATCTTTTTAAATTACCGCTACCAGGCGCTCGAAGAAGGGCCCGGCAAGCCTGCGTTCGCGCCGAGATTTAGCTTGATCATCCCGACAGGTAACGGGCGTAAAGGCACAGGCAACGGCGTTGTCGGTTATCAGTGGAACCTGCCGTTTAGCAAGAAAGTCGCATCCCGGCTCGCTTTGCACGCCAATCTCGGTGTCACTTATCTGCCCGGCGTCCGCTCTCCCATGAACGATGGGCAACTCTCGCCGAAGCGATCGCTGGTTTCGTCTTGGGTCGGAGGCAGCGCCATCTACGCGCTGTTGCCGCGACTCCATTTAATGTTGGAATCGCTTAATTACATCCAAGATAACATCAATGGCTCTGGTAGGGAGGTGCGTACCTTCAATCCGGTCCTATCCCCTGGATTTCGCGCAGCGGTCGTCAACAAAGAAGATTTGCAAATCGTGACCGGCGTCGGGGTACCCATTGGTCTTAACCGGCAGGCCAATAGTTATGGAGCGTTTCTCTATTTATCCATTGAACATCACTTGTTTTGAGGTGGTGCCAAAAGACCTGCCGGCTGGTACGCTAGTGAGTTTGCAGATAAAACCACCACGGAGTGAACGATGAACGGAATTATCGATGCCGATACCCATATTTCCGAGGGCGAAGCGATGTGGGCACTGATCGATAAGCCCATGCAGCCGCGGCGTCCGATCATGTTGTCGGTGCCCGACGACACCTGGTACAGCAACCGAAATGCTTTTTGGCTGATCGACGGGGAAATTTATCCCAAGCCTGCGGGGAAGGGGAGCTTTGCTTTAGTCACGCCATCCGCGCAGCGAGTTCAGGAGGGCCGCAAAGACTCTACACCGCAAACGCGAGAAATGACCGATATCCGAGGACGTCTCGCCGACATGGATAAGCTCCACACCGAGAACCAGATCGTCTATCCGACGCTCTTTCTCGTCTACAATACCAAAGATCGCGAACTCGAGGTGGCGCTTTGCCGCGCTTATAACCGATTCCTCGCGCAGGCGTGTGCACAATCGTCCGGCCGCATGAAATGGGTAGCGGTGCTACCGTTTCAGTCGATGAGCGTCGCCATCGATGAAATTCGTTTCGCGAAACAGAATGGCGCCGTGGGAATTTTCTTTCGCGGCATTGAAGGCGATTATACGCTAGATCATCCGTATTTGTTCCCGGTTTATGAGGAAGCGCAGAAGAATCAGCTTTCGATATGTATTCACACGGGTTGTGGCGTCAAAGCGATTCTCGAAATGTTCGAGCTCTCGCGTAATCACACGTTCGGTCACACGCGCGTCATGCCGCTCCTCGGTTTTCGCGATCTGGTCGCCAATAAGATCCCGGAGCAATTTCCCAATTTGAAGTTCGGATTTATCGAGGCTGCGGCCAGCTGGGTGCCGTTTTTGATTCACATCGTGCGCCGCTTGCTCAAAGACAAGTTTCGTTTCGCTTCCAGCGCTGAGCTATTTCGCGAATATCGGCTTTACGTCGCTTGTGAAGCTGACGAAGATATTCAGTATCTCGCAAAATGCATGGGTGAAGATCATTTGCTGATTGGTTCGGATTACCCGCACAGCGACCCGTCGCGCGAGGATCAGTTCGTCAACGCCATCAACGTGCGCTCGGATATAAGTCCCGAACTAAAGCAGAAACTGTTGTATGAGAACCCGCGCACGTTTTATGGGCTCTGAGATTGGAGTGTTGGAGTGATGGAGTACTGGAGCGTTGGGTTCGAAAATGCATCACTCTGACACTCATTACTCGATACCCCCTGGGTGCGGATGATGGAGTGAAAGTTGATCAGCACGCGACCGTTGGTAATCGCTACCACCTTCTGCTGTTATCGGATCCGCAGGCGATCTGAAAAAGCAAGACGATCGCTATCAGTCGTTCGGCAGGGATGCTGCGGCTGATCGAGTTAACTTGCTGAAGGAATTGCAAAAGGAGTTGGGTGCAGTGAGAGCGATCAGACGACAGATGGCTATGACGAAATGGCGGATTTTATCCCTGCTGGCAGTGTTCGCAGTCGCGGGCGGCTTCGCTAAGGCAGGCTTCAGCGCCGAGACGGCGCAGAAAGTCCGGATCGCTTACGCAAGCCGCAGCAGCTCGGCGATGCCTCAGTACATGGCTTTGCAGAAAGGCTTTTTCAAAGCGGAAGGCTTGGACGTCGAAATCATCCAGATGAACCCGCGCCTTGGCGCCACCGCAGTGGTCAACGGCGACGTGTCATTCGCAACCCCGTTTACCAGCACGTTTCGCGGCATCCTGCAGGGATTTCCGATGAAGCTCGTTTTCATTCATCTCAAGAAAGGACCTTATTACCTGATGGTTCGACCCGACATCAAGGACCTGCAGCAGCTCAAAGGCAAGCGCATCGGAGTGGCGACGATCAAGGGGACCGATCAGCTCGTCGCCGAGGAGATGCTGCAAGCGAAAGGGTTCAATCCCAATTTCTTGCAAGCCGTCGCGATCGGCGACGGGCCCGTGCGCATGCAAGCGCTCATCAGCGGTGCAGTGGAAGCGATCTGTGTCGCGCCACCGCACGATTTGATGCTTAAGAAAATGGGATACCCGGCATTGGCGGGCCCGCCGGAGGTGGGTCTTCCGTCGGCCGGAATGCTGACGTCAGATCGGCTGATCAAGGAGAATCCTTTGTTGGTTAGGCGTACGCTCAAGGCGCTTCTCAAGTCTCATCTTTACATTCTGGAAAACCGCCAGGAGACGATTCAAACGTTGATCAAATGGCTGCCCCAGCCGCTCGACATCGCCGAGCACTCCTATGACAGCGAGCTCAAAACTCTCTCGCGCGACGGCACCATGACCGACGCGGAAGTGGAAGCGATCATCGCCCGGGTGGGCGAAAAGAAGCGGCCGCTCGATGAAGTCAGAGATTTTTCATTCGCGCACCAGGCGATGAAAGAAATCGAAGCGGGGAAATAGAAGAGTGGAGCGTTGGAATTATCCCAATACTCCACCATTCCAGTGCTCCATCATTCCAGTCTTTCAGTGCGTGCGGTTCACGTTGTAGGGCTCGCCTAATTCCGCGGCGCCGACGATCTCGGCAGCGATGTCATGGCGGCCGTGCATCATATGCAAATGCATGTCGCGATAGAAGCGTTCCAACGGATGCTTTTGAAAGAGCGCCGTCGAACCGCAAGCTTCAGCCGCGCTCCACATGATTTTGTTCAGTGTTTCTTTGGCCATCCATTTGGCGTTCAAGGAAGCGCTGATGAGCCGGTGAAAGACATGAATAATCGAGCCGGCAGAGGGGACGGGCCGCATTCCCCTCTGCAGATTCGAATGGAATCGATTACTGGCGGGTGCCAAACGCGTTCTGGTCGATCATCCACTGCTTTTGTGGAGAGAGATCAAGCCGTTTATTCTCGATGCTTTGATCTTTGGCGGTGACCCGCAGGATTTCCAATGGTTCAGCCGCGGCGCTTTCGAACCAGTATTTAAAGCCGCGCGGGATAACGATCCCTTCGCCTTTCTGGTACTCGCCGATTAGCTTATCGCCTTCGCCATAGAATTTGACCGCACCGCTGATGACGTACCAAAACGCGTCTTCACCGGTATGGGTATGCAAGTTGTTTTCACCGCCGTTTTTAACCACTTGGACCTGTACTTTCATGAGATCAGTGTTACAGACGTGCCAGGTCTTTTTCACACCCTCAAAATCGGGAGTCTGGTGTCGAAATTCTTTCGCATCCTGAGCCATGGGTCACCTCGCGTCAAAATTTGAGCTACCTTAGTCCGGTTCGGCCAGCACGGTCAAGCGTCGCTTCTAAAAGGCGCTCGGTGCATTGACGGCGTTATGAGGACTCGCTAACTTGATAACGCCCGAAAATGGCGAGGAGCGGAGGAGCAAAGCTTGAAAAAAATTTTGGTATGCTTGATCGCGGTTGCGCTTTGGATTTTCAGCACGGCAATAATCTGGGCGCAAAATCTGGCGGTTCTAAATATGGGATTCAGCGGTGCCGGCATCGGCTCCGATCTGCTCAAAGTGATCGATCGAAGCGCGCTCTGGCGAAAGCACGGTCTAGAAGTGCGAACGGTTTATCTTTCGAGCGGTACCCTAATGGCGCAGACGCTCTCGTCGGGCGATATCGGCATTGCCGGTTTTGACACGCCCGCGATGCTGAATCTCGCCTTGGCGGGACAGAGCCTCAAAGTGATCGCGGTGCCGATCAATCGACTTGAGCCCTTTTTTGTGGTGCGAAGCAACATCAAAACACCCGCCGATTTGAAAGGTAAGAAAATCACCATCAGCCGCTTTGGCTCGGGCTCGGATATCATGACTCGGGTGGCTCTCAAATACTGGAAAATCGATCCGGAAAAGGACGTAAGTTTTTTCCAATCGGGCAATACCCCAAGTCGTACGGCTGCGCTCGTTGCCGGCCACATGGATGCGGCGTTGGTGAGCTCGACCGGAGTGGCGAAGATTGTCGCCACTGGCTGTTGCCGCGTGCTCGCGGACCTGTCCGAGCTGCCCTTGGAGTTTGCCAATTACGGAGTGGTGGTTGCAGGGTCGTTGCTCAAAAATCAGCGCGACAACGTGAAGCGATTTTTACAGGCGCTCATAGAGGGAATCCACACGTTCAAGAACAATTCGGAGCTTGCGCGGGCCGTTTTGCGCGAAAGTAATGGTGACGCCGAAGTCGGTGCATTATACGAGCGGCTGACGAAATCTTTTCGAGATTTTCCATTGCCTGAAAACCGCGGCATTCAAAATGTCATTGACTCGCTTCCGACGCCGAAAGCGCGCGGCGCCAAAGCCGAGGACTTCATTGATGCGACCCTGATGGAAGAGATCCGCAAGAGCGGGTTTATGGAGAAACTTGGCGGAGCTAAGGGGTAGTCGACGCCTGACCAATGAGTGTCACGAGCTCTGGTTACGGTTGGACATAAAACGACTGGATTCGAAGCACCGCCGCGCTCGCGCGTAGCGCACTTGTTATTTTAGCTAAAGGCGAGAAATCGTTCTTAGTATGTACTTGATAGTCTCGCCGTTCGAGATGACAAATGAGGCACTGATCACGCGACACAGTCTCGTCGAGGGAGAGAATCGGAGTCCGAGCGCAAGAAAATCTTTTACTCCAGAAAGTTTGATAATGAGCAGCACCCTTATTACCAACGCGCTTATTTTGCCGATGACCGAAAAACGCCAGTCTTTTTTTGGCTACGTTCGGATACAGGACGGTGCCATAACTGCGGTGCATACAGGTACGCCGCCAGAGGTTCTGCCGGACGAACAGGTGATCGACGCGGCCGGCGGGGTGCTCATGCCCGGTCTCGTGAATGCCCATACGCATCTTTATCAAGTGTTGCTTCGTGCCGTTTGGGAAGATCTCGAACTGATGCCTTGGCTGCGCCGAATCTATGGCTGCGCCCGCGTACTTCGGCCCGAGCATTTTTATGCGGGAAGCTTGCTCGGATGTGTCGAGGCACTCCGCAGTGGAGTGACGACGGTTTGTGAGCACAATTTTTTGAATCCGAGCCTCGACTGCGCCTTCGAGACAATTCGGGCGATCGACAATTCGGGCGTGCGAGGAGTGTTCGCGCGCACGATCATGGATAGGGGCGAGATTGTACCGGATTGCACGAAGGAAAAGCCCGAGCAAGCATTTCGACAGATCGAGAGCCTTCTGAGTCAACACCAAAATCGACACCGTCTGAGGTTTATGACCGGCCCCAATACTCCGCCGATCAACACCACGCCCGAGTTGCTCCGAGAGCTCCGGCGGTTTGCCGATGATCATTCCCTGGGCATCAGCGCCCACATCGCAGAATCGAAATCGGTGGTGCAGGTTGTGCAAAATCAACACGGGAAGAACGGCGTCGTGGAGTTTCTTGCTCAGTTCGACATTCCGGCGGCCAATTCAATATTCGCTCATTGTGTGCACGTCTCAGAAAAAGAGATCGGTATTCTCCGTGAAACCGGCACGTCGGTTTCTCACAATCCCGTCAGCAACATGATGCTTGGAGACGGGATTGCGCCGATCGTCGAAATGCTTCGCCAGGGGGTCAACGTCGGTCTCGGCACGGACGGGGCGGCCAGCAACCATTCACAGGATCTTTTCGAAACCATGAAGGCGGCTTCGTTGCTGCAAAAGGTGCATCATCAAGACGCCGGCGTGATCGATCCGTTTTCCGTGCTGCGTATGGCAACCGCCGGCGGCGCCAAAGCGCTTGGTCTCGAGTCTGTTTGCGGAACCGTGGAAGTCGGCAAACGAGCGGATTTGATCCTCATCGATATCGACACGGTTCACAATCAACCGGTGAACGACATCTTCAGCCAACTCGTTCACTGCGCCAAGGCTAGCGATGTGCAAACCGTGATGGTCAATGGCGAGATATTGATGCGCGACCGGCAACTTCAGCGGATCGATGAGAGGCAGATTCTAACTGACGCAAAGCTGGCGCACCGAGATTTGATGGAGCGGGTGAGCCAATTGTCTTTTTAGCCAAATACGGTCTCAGGTTGCCGCCCGCGTTACGGCTTAATGTCCTGCATGAACCATTCGCTGGGGATTTCTCGTCCCAACCCTTTTTTCCTCGCGCCCTGGTATGCGCAGTAACCCATGGCGGCGAACTGCACTCCGGTGCCGACGTTATTCAGGAAAAAAGTGATTTGCTTATCATCGGTTCTGCTCGGTGCTTTGCCGGCAATGAGATCACAAATTTCCGGATATTTTGACCAGTCACGGGGCTTTTCACGACGCACGCCGGGCATATCATCCAGGATTCCCGGCGGCTGGTAGTGCTGTATACCCCCGAAGTTTGTGTGGATCGCAAGTACGTCGCATCGCTGCAAAACCGACAGATCGGTCTCAAATTCTCTAATGGCATTGTAATGCATGCCGGGCTTGAGCCAGTCGATATTCAACACTGGTTGTGAAGCATTGGTCGCCGTGCATACGACGTCCACATCAGTGGCCGCTTCTGCCGCGCTATCCACCGCTTCGCCCGGCACGCCAGTTTCTTTTGTCATCTCCTCAACGAACTTTTTTCGGTGCGCGGAATTGGGACTGTATATTTTGACTTTTTTGAGCGGCATCACAGCCGTCATGAAACGATAGTGGGCTTTGGCCTGCCCGCCAGAGCCAATCAAGCCCAACACCTGTGAATTTCTTCGCGCCATGACCCTCATTGCTAATGCACTGGTGACACCGACACGAGTCTGCTGAATGAGACCGTCGGGCATGATCGCCAGGAGCTCGCCGGTTTCCACGCTGAATAATTGCACCAAACCGACAAACATTCCTTTGCCCGCGAGGGGCAATTTTTCCAACCTTACCGATCCGTGCACCACCTGCTCTTGAACAACGTCCGAGGTGACCCGCAAAGCAAGGACACCGTATTTGCCGACGCCGCCGTCGACGGACTTAAAGCTATAAGTCGCGTTGGGCAGAGAATGCTGCAGGTAGGTATGGCAGGTCGGCCGATTGGCAGCGCGGCTCGCCGCTTGCTCTCTATAAGACTCTGTCATTACGTCAAGGCATTCGGCGACATTGAGCGCGCTCTGGACATCAGCATTACTTAAAATAAGTGTCATTCAGGATCTCCGAAGTGAAATTATAAATTTTTATCATAGAGTTTGACTGAGGTACAGAAACGTCGGGACAGTTGCGATTGTGTCTCAAGTGCTAGCGAACCCGATGGAATCAAAGAGGGTGCTTTGATTTGCCAGCTCGAACTAATTTCGTCGCGACCAGCCCGGATTGCACGTCAAAGAGCTCCACTGGTAACCGCCAGCCGGTGCATTTACGGTAATATGAAGGAGGCCTCGGAGAGTTTTTTTCCCAATCACGCGAATGATTCGGAGCGGCAAAAAAAATCTCGCACCGTGGTGTAAGAATTGCTTTAATCGAGCACATCAGCACTAATTACTGGAGTTTCAGGAGTTCCCCTTATGTTCAACAGTTTAAATGGAATGGCAGTCCCGCAGAATGCGCCCAATGAAATGTCCCTTGTCATTGGTCCTACTGAGGTCGCCGATGTGATGACCGGCAAAGTGGTGACCTTAAGCCCGCACCATAGCTTCAATGATGTAGCGAATTTGATGAACGACCGCTATTTCCGTCATTGTGTGGTGGTCGACCAAGCGGGCGTAGTGGTTGGGGTCATTTCCGACCGCGACATTTTGCGCACGTTAGCGCGAAATCCCAACTCGCGCTCAAAATCCCTCGATCAGATCATGACAAAACACCCGATCACGGTTAAGCGCAATACAGCGATAATCGATGCCGTCGCAAAAATGGTCGCCAAGCGCATCAATTGCCTACCGGTCATTGACGACGACGGAAGGGTGTGCGGCATCGTTACCTCCACCGATCTGCTCAAATCGTACCAGCAGCTCCTCGAACTCGTGCAGAAGCAAGCGCGTTAATCAGCGTTCTTCAATATCGTTGATAGCCGGTGTTCTTTGCGTCATAGATTCATCATGGCGCAAAGAATCGCCGTGATTGTCAAACCCAACGCGAGAAAACCTGAGATCGTCAAAATCGCGCCTGACGACTACCGAATCGCTGTGCGAGAACCTGCGCAGAACGGCCAAGCCAACCAGGCCGTCATAAACTTGCTTGCCGAACATTTGGGCATTCCTAAATCGAAGCTAAAAATCGTCCGCGGCGTTTCATCGCGCCATAAGCTGATCGCGATCAGAACTTGATCTAGCGGGCAAGGTGCTGTCCCCGCCTGGACTCTTAACTGCGCCAAGTTCAATAGGGCGCATTCGTAATACCGTTTGTTGAACTTTGCTTCAGATCCGAGTCTCTTTTCTCACGCTATTTGAAAGCAGTTGCGCGCGCTAAAAATTCGGCATAATCATCTTGGATAACTTTGCTCAAGGCAAGATCTTGTCGAAGGTCGAAAACGCTCAAACTCTAATCAATCCATTTGCCGGCTGGGGCCGACTGGCCGCGAACTGCAGCGCGCACATGACCGAACACCTGTTTAATGGTGTCGTGGTCGTGGTATTGCCGATTATCACCAGCTCCTTGGGGTTGAGCTTGGCGCAAGCGGGCGCGCTCGCTTCGGCGCGGACGCTTTTTGCCGGTGTCGCTAGTTTCCCCTCGGGATTTTTCGCTGACCTCGCGAGTCGAAGAAATATCTTGCTCGGCACCTGCATCGCCCTGATCGGTCTGGCGAGCCTGGGATTAAGTGCTGCCTGGACTTTTCCGGCGCTGATGCTGTTCATGGCACTCGGTGGGTTCGGCGGCGGCTGGTTTCATCCCCAATCACTGGCGATTTTGTCGACTAAGTACCGGGATCAGAAAGCCTTCGCACTGGGCGTCCATGACAGCAGTGCCAATCTCGGCGAAGTCATCGGTCCGCTGACAATCGGTTTCTTGCTGAATTTTTTCGATTGGCGGACGAGCCTTCAAATCTGGGCAATTCCAGGGCTATTTATCGGCGTTCTGTATGCGACCTTCGGGCGCGAGGGAAACCTCGCCGTGCCGCGCCCGCGGGACTACCGCCGGGCGGTGTGGGAAGACGTGCTCAAAAACAAAGCCGTTTTCAGCCTGATGGCGGTTTCGACGCTCCGTGCTATGGGACAAACGGCGCTGGCGGCCTTCTTGCCGCTTTATTTGTCGTTGCATCTCAAGCTCCCAGCGAGCATTGCCGGGGCCTACATGTCGATTTTATTTTTATTCGCTGGTATGGCACCGGCGTGTGTCGGGTGGGTGTCCGATCGCTTGGGGCACAAACGATTGATCGCGGTGTTTTCCGTTCTGAGTTTTGTGGCGATCGTGATTATTCCGCACCTAGGCTCGGGATTCTTGCTTACTGCTGGCCTGGCGGCGCTCGGCGCTTTGCTGTGGGCGCTTCGACCCGTGATCGTATCGGCAGCTATGTCGGCTGCACCGCAACACCTGTCCGGAAGCATTGTGGCCTTAATTTATGGCGCCAATATGGGGGTTTCATTCCTGGCTCCGCTTGCCGCCGGGCTAATTGCAGATCGATACGGATTGCCGATTGCACTCACAAGCATTGCGGTTTTTCCGCTCCTGGCGGCCATAATCTGCTGCCTCATTCATCCGGGGCAGAAAACTGAAAATAGCTGAATCCGATCGGGCACAAATCGCCCTGATCTCTGCGGGGAAGATCACACCAGGGAAACTTTATCTGCGGCGCTTTCGGGCCAGTCTCGAGGCGGGTTTCTTATCTTTTGTCTCGTCGCTGATGTCAGTGGTCGAGCCCGCTAGCTTTGGCTGGACGTTGTCGTTGATCCATTTTTGATCCCACCATTCGACCGGTAAAACCGCTAAGCCGTGCAGGTAGACGCCAAAATGGAGGTGATCGCCCGCAGCGAGCCCGGTTTCGCCGGTTTTGCCGATGAGTTGACGCTGCTTGAGTTGGTCGCCGACTTTGACATCGATCGAACTCAGGTGGCCATAGAGTGTGAATAGCCCCAAACCATGGTCGATGATCACCGTGTTTCCATAGATGCCGAGATCGCCCACAAACGCGACTGTGCCGCTGTTAGCGGCCTCCGCGGGATAGTGTTTAGTGACCGAGAGGTCGTAGCCGAGATGGTAGGCGGAATCGATCGCTTCGCCATTGTAGACGTAGGTCCGCGCGTCGGCGAAATTTGCTTCGACCTTTGAATTGCTGAGTTGGCTGAAGGCGTCATGCCAAAGAATCGTCGGCGTCTCCTTCTCGGTAATCGAGCGAATCTTGTCTTCGTTTTCTTTGCGCAGATTCTTATTCACTTTGATAAAAATCTCTTTTGGGCTTCCCTGGCGCATAGCTACGTCGTTTAACAGAGGCGCGACTTTTTGCTGAATGAAATTGTCATCGATGCGGATCGAGCTCTTTTTGTATTTGACATTTTTGAGCTCATAAACCAGCTTCATTTCGCGCGTATTTCCCGCCCGGTCGGTCGCCACCAAAGACGCTTTCTCGCCTTCACCGACGTTGTAGGGATGCGCGAAAAAGACGATGTATTGATCGGGATGTGCTTTGACTTGGCCTTTATAACCGGGGAAAAAATAGGTGCCGATCTTAACCCCGCTCGTGATCGTGTCGCTGGAAGGCTTGTAAACGATAACGCCGACGCCGCCAAAGTTTACATACCGGTCATCGGCGACGAGCTCGAGAGTAGGCGGAGTAACATCGATGGTGAGATTTTTCTGGACAACCGCTTCATTACCGCGAAAAAAATTCCACCAGGAACGATCCCGAGCCGTGACCCGTAACACCGCTGGCCCTTCTTTTAGTCCGGTGATTTTCGCCAATCCAACAGTGAATTTTTTCTCCATTACCTGTTGATCGTACTGTTCAGAAACGAGCGTGTGCTCGGTGCCGCCGGAGCTCAAAACCGCCGTTAAGGCTTTCAGCCCTCTTCCTTGCTCCGTCACCGCAATCTCAAGCGGCGCCAGGCCGATCGTATCAGTGTCGGGCACAATCTTGATCTGCGGGCGGTGCCATTCGAACCGGGGCACCAACAAGTAACCTCCCGCCACTACGAGCAGAATGATAACGGCGTAAACGAGCCCCGGGCCCGGAGAGAACTTTCTTCGGGGCCGACCAATTTCAAGAGCGCTCATGAATAAATGGGAATAGGAGAGTCGTGAATTGCGTTGCCGCCACGATAAACGGCGCTGCGTAGGATGTCAATCTAAAACGCAGTTATCGAATATTTTTGTAAACGTTGACGGAAAAGTGGTTCAAGACCCTAGGCGCTGAGCCTAAATCATACCTTTGTCACTGAAGCTAAAGAACCGGTCATGGCCGATCACCACGTGATCAAGAACACGTATGCCCATTACATCGCCGACTTCTTTGAGCCGTCGGGTGATATCGATGTCCTCTGGACTCGGCGCGGGATCGCCGCTCGGATGATTATGGACGAAGATAACGGCGGCGGCGGAATCGCGAATCACCGGGTTATAAACCTCGCGCGGATGAACTAGAGAGGCCGTGAGGGATCCCTCAGAGATTTTGACCTCACGAATTTTGCGGTTCTTGTTATTGAGCAGAACGACGTAAAAAAGCTCGCGTTTTTCGCCACCGAGATGATCGCGAAAGTGTCGATAGACATCTTCCGAGGAGCGCAGCGGCTGGCCCGTTTCCCATTTCTGAGTTCCCATGCGCCGGCCGATTTCCAGAGAGGCTTTGATCTGCGCCACCTTCGCGGGCCCAATTCCCTTGACCGCGCTTAACTCGCCGACCGAAGCTGCATCGATACCTTGCAGTCCGCCGAAGTGACCGAGCAGTACACGGGCGTGATCCATCGCGCTTTCACCGGTACTCGCGTTGCCATTGCGTAAAATGATCGCCAGGAGTTCCGCTTCGCTCAGGACGCGCGAACCCTGGGCCAGGAGTTTTTCCCTTGGGCGATCGGCTTGAGGCCAATTCTTGATTGTCTGATAAGAGGCCATCTTTTCCTCGGTGTATGGATCATTGGGGTTATGGACCGAGGACACGATCTAGCACAGCAGCGATGCCCTAGTCCAATGCGCGAAGCGCGAACCCTTTGAGATATTCGCCTTCAGGATGATGGAGACTGACGGGGTGGTCGAGTGGCTGCCCGAGGCGCTTGATGAACGCGACTTTGCGACCCGCATCGACGGCGGCGCCGAAAACAATTTTTTGAAAAAGGTCCAACGGCACGTGCTGTGAGCAGGAAAACGTCAGGAGCAAACCGCCGGGACTGAGGTGCTTCAAGGCATGGAGATTTAAGAACTTGTAACCACCGGCCGCCGTTTCGGTATCGCTGCGCCGGTGCGCGAGCGACGGCGGGTCCAGGACAATGAGATCGAATTTTCGTTCAATCTCTTTCAAATACGCAAAAGCATCTCCCTTCAAAATTTCTCCCGGAGATTTGCCGAAACCGTTGAGCTGCAGGGATTTTTCGGCGAGCTCAAGCGCAGGCAGTGAAGAATCGAGCGTGACCACTTCACGGGCGCCGCCGCCATAAGCATAGACGGAAAATGCGCCGCTGTAGGCGAAACAGTTGAGCACCGTCTTGTCCCGCGCAATCGTCGAAACAAAAGCGCGATTGTCACGCTGGTCGAGAAAGAAGCCAGTTTTCTGACCGCGTCTGAGATCGACAAGAAATTTGAAAGTGCTTTCCTGGATTGAAATCAAATCCGGTGGCGCCGCGCCGCTCAGCACGCCGACGGATGCTTCGAGGCCCTCTTCGTCGCCAATGCGGCCTTCGCTACGTTCGAACACGCCTTCGATAGAATCGAGGCTGCTCAGATAATCGACGATGTCATCCTTAAAAAGCGCCATGCCAGCGCTAAAAATCTGACACACGAGAAAACCGCCGTAACGATCGATGGTGAGGCCCGGCAAAAAGTCGCCTTCGCCGTTGATGATCCGGTAGGCCGTTGTCGAGGACGGCAGGTGGGCGCGCCGAAAGGCCAAGGCATAGGAAAGCCGCCGCGAAAAAAAACCGCGGTCGATCTCTTCTTTGCGCCAGGTTAAAAGCCGCGCGCGAATCTGTGATTTCGGATTGTAAAAACCTCGAGCCAGCCATGTCTTCTTGTGATCATAGACATCGACAACTTCGGGGGATTTGCCCTCGCCTTCAACACGCTCGATGGCGCCGGAAAAAACCCATGGATGGCCGTTGAGCACCGGCCGCTCGCGTCCGGCTTTGAGATAAATTGACAACATGGAAACGGATGGCCTTAAAAGACAGGGGCGCAGCATGCTGCGCCCCGAGAAATGGCTGGCACCCGAGCTTGCCTATTCTTTTCTTATGAACGTACCGCTTTTTCCACCGCTCTTTTTAGCGAGGCGAATATCACCGATTGTCATCTCGCGATCGACTGCTTTGCACATATCGTAAATGGTAAGGCCGGCAACGGAGACTGCGGTCATCGCTTCCATTTCGACGCCGGTTTTTCCGGTCACTCGGACCGTGGCCTCGATGTCCACGCGGGCGGGGTCTTTTCCGGC
>DATIEH010000305.1:0-2357 GCA_035455905.1 Binatia bacterium
TTCCGCACCGATCTGATGGAATTGGCGCATGCGACCTTTTTGCGGCCGCTCGCGCCGAAACATCGGCCCCATATAGTAAAGCTTGCGCGCCGGCTCCGATTTGTACATTTCGGCTTCCACATATGCGCGCACCACGCCCGCGGTCCCCTCGGGCCGCAGACTGAGTTTCGTCGCTTCCGAGCTTTCGGCACTCCGACCATCGCGATCCTCGAACGTGTACATCTCTTTTTCGACGATATCCGTGGTTTCACCGATGGAGCGGCTGAAAAGCTCGGTCTTTTCCACGATGGGGATGCGGATTTCGGCAAAGTTATAAACCTTGAAGACACGCCGGGCAACGCCTTCTACCCGCTGCCAGGCGCCGACCTCTTCCGGTAGGATGTCGGAAAATCCTTTAATGCTGGTAATCATGGTGTCGAGTGAGTTTATCAGGACACCACAAGAAGCCGTACACGTCAAGTTTACCGGGGGGAAAGGCGAATCGCCTTTGGTTATGTGTCTCAGCGGGCTTATTGAAATCTGCTTCTTAGCTAAGCCAAGCGTGATTTTGTCATGCGGGCGCAGGACGGCATCCAGGATTCCGGATCATCTCTGGCATAACAAAAGAGGGAAGCCACAAGTCGAGGTCGGACCAGGCAGTTTAATTGCTGCGGGCCTTGTAACGATAGATTCGACTACGGCGGCTGCTGCCGTATAGTTCAATAAATAGAAAGCCGCGAAACGTCATCACGTACGTGAGGAGTAAACCGAGCGCGAAGGAGTGCACGAAGAGTTGCACGAATGCGGGTAAACCGAACAATGCCCATTCGATCCGCCCCAGCAGCATGTAACCGATGACAAAAAGAATAATGTTCGGGGTCAGCCATTCGATCCAGTTCTCGACGATAAAATTGTAGCTCGCGCTCAACAGTTCCGGGCCCGACGTACGACTGCGATAGATCAATTCAGGCACGGGATTGAGCAAAACGAAAAGAGCGATCTCAATGCAAAAGTAAATTAACCCGCCATTGGGAACCGTCGCGAGCGCCATACCGGCAATCTTCAGGGGAATCCAGAGCATGAATGAGATCGTGATCAACTCCCAAATGTAGACCTTAAAACCGCGAGCAAAGTCATTTACATCCGCTTTGCCGCTATCGATCATATTCTTCACGAGAAACAGACCCGAGCTGAGACAGGCCTGCGCGACCAGACCGAGCACGAAGCCGCCGAGGAGGCCCAAAGGTAGAGCGATAATCGACGCGGCCGAAAGCAGCAGGCTGTAGACTAACGGGGCAAAGCTCACGACGAGATTTTTTCGCACGCACTCCAGGGCGCGCTTCAACGCCATGCCATAAATCCAAAGCGTCACCTGGAGGATTTGCATCCGGTACTTATAGCAGATCGTCGGCGCCGATGCAGCGCTGAAATGCTAAAACCTCAGGCAGATCTCATGGACAAAACGTACCGGCTGAGTTATAAGCGCGCAGTTTCGATGACCGGCGCAGGAGGTCTTCCAATGCAGCCATTCGTATTTCTGCTCGTTGCGAGCTTGTTTTTCGTACTCCCTCTTAACGTTCATGGCCAAAATATCACGTTGCGCTATGGTCAAATCCCCTCAACCCTCAAAACCGTATCCGCCTTGCAGTTTCATCTCGCACAACGCAAGGACTTCTTCGCTCGCGAGGGCATCGCCCTGGAAGTTTTTCCCATTGATGGGGGTGCGGCCAACATGGTGCTGGCTCTGTCGAAGGGCGTCGTCGATATTACACGCACCGCGACACCTTATTTGATCCAAGACGTGTTGAACGGTTCGGAGAATGTTGCAGTGTTCGGCGAAACCGGAACGCCGATCTACAGCCTGATCGCCAGGGCGGACATTGAGAACTTCGCCGACCTCAAAGGCAAAACCGTCGGTCTTTCCCTTGCGGTCGATACCATTTCCATTTCAACGCGCAAACTCATGGCGTTGCACGGCGTCAAGGAAGGCGATTTCAAAGTCAAAGAACTCGTCGGGACCCCGGCGCGCTCGGCCTGCCTCAAGAGGAGCGAGTGCGACGCAGTTCCATTGGGGCAGCCGGAAGATTTCATGCTCATGGAAGAGGGCTATCGGCGACTCGGCGTCTCGACGGAGGCGATGACCAACTTCCAATTCATCGTCGGCGCCGTGCGCCGCTCATGGGCTAACCAGAACCGGGATGCCCTGGTGCGCTATGCCCGCGCTCTTGCCGCTTCCTATCGTTACATGCGCGAGGCTCAGAATCGTGACGAGGTGGTCCGCCTGATCGTCGAGACCACCGGGACTTCCGAAAGCATTGCTCGCGAGACGCTCCGACTCTACTTCGAGCCCGATCGCGGCGTTTTTCCAAAGGCAGGGG
>DATIEH010000306.1:0-5830 GCA_035455905.1 Binatia bacterium
GGCGTCTCGAGCACATGAGATCTCATGCTGTTCTGGGACGGCTCGTACAAAATCAGATTCGCAAAATCGAACTCCACCACACGATGGAGCCGCGGCGGCAGATCGCGAAAGAGCTGGTCAAGCTCGCGATGAGAGGCGATCGCCTCCGAGATCTCCAAAAGCGCCTGGTATCGGCCATGCAGCAGAACGGTCTGCGCGGCCATAGTGGTTTGATCGTTCACAGGGTGTAAGGATATCTGGCACAACGAAAACGTTCAAGAAAGAGAGGATGATTTAACAGTTTGTTTACCTGCGCGGACTCGAGCCCTTCGAGGATGGCGCGGAACTCGATCTTATCTGCCGGAAACGGTTAAAAGCAGTCCGGAGCTCTAAGCCGCAATACCGTACTAACGCGATGGGTCTGTCGGACCACGCGGATTTCCGGGCGCGCCCCTGTCAATGGGACCGGCTACGGACCCTTGCAATTCAGTGGGTTGGGTTGCTTGGTTGGCATCACCGCCGTCTTTGCAGCCTGCAAAGACCAGCGTGACAAAGGACAGAATGCCTAACCACTAAAACAGTCTCTAGCCGCATAACGCGCCCTCCATTTCGATTTCAAACTGGGTTACAGTCGAGAGAGCTTGGCGGTGAAACAAGCGGTGGAATCAGGAGCTCATCTCATGGTGCAGGTCTGCGCACAGGAAGCTTATGACACCTGGCGCAACCACTAGTGAACCCAACGCGTAGTGAACATAACGACGGCTGTCAAGGTCCCTAACGATGCACGCCTTAGTCAGTATTCATCGGAACCAATCCAACCGGTCCCGTTTGTCGCTGCTAACAGGCGACCAAGCGTTGCGCCTCGCGTTCGGTAAATCCTGGATCGCAAGGGGGCCACGAAGCTGCCGCAGGGCGGCCGCGAAATAG
Source organism: Binatia bacterium (assembly GCA_035455905.1). Taxonomy (GTDB): domain Bacteria; phylum Desulfobacterota; class Binatia; order UBA9968; family UBA9968; genus DP-20. The sequence goes on from DATIEH010000306.1 coordinate 907, forward strand.
CCACCCTGAAAATGACCCGCTTGGATATTGAATGCTCGCGGTAGATGAATCCACGGAATCGCGGGATTGACATGGTGGATGCCGTGCAGGTTGAAATTCAGGAGTAACTTCGCTAGTGGCGCCGGCAATCGCAAATTTTTGGCAAAGAAGACATCACTCACCGGAGTTTCGTAGTGATAGATATTGTCGAGAAATGAAATCAAAAAGCCGCGCCCGAGCAGCGCCAGGGCAAGCAGCCACCACATTTCGCCGTAGCAGAAAAACGCCAGCGCCAGAACCAGCAGCGTCAAAAACCCATCAAAGCGGATTTCACGGAGCGACTCCCGCCGGAGCCAGTTGTCCATTAGAACCGCACTGACGCTATTCACTCTGATGTAACGGTTTTTAATCCGCTGCAGCAATCGACGCGGCAGGAAAAAATAAAGCGGGCTTAAAATCTCGACCGCGTATAGCCCAAGAAATATCTGAAAATAGTATCCGGGCGCGGCGGCGGACCTGCTCTGCTTCTCGCGATCGTAGTATTCCGTTCCTTCGATCGGTAAGCGGTTTAACTTGTGGTGCAGCAGGTGACTCATCCGCACAATCCGAAATGGCGACCCGAATAGAATCGCAAGCAGCCGGCCGAAAAGCCCATTGATCGTTCGGCTGGGGTGAAACAAATCGTGAATGGCTTCATGGATCAGGCTCCAGAACGGGTTCGTGAGCAGCACCAGCGGCGCAAGCGACCAGGCCCAATTTTCGCCCCGCGGTAGCAAAAAAATTGGCAACAAATAGAATTGATAGAGATTCAGCGCGGTATAAGCGCACCCGAGAAAAACGTTGAGTGTACTGGGAGCGCTGCCGTTTTGACGGACGTATGAAGTACTGCCGCTCAAAACTCTAGGCCTAAAATTTTACTTAGCGGCGTCAAGCTCAATAGTACGACGAAGCCGAACACCGCGATGACGGCGCCTGAGACACGGTGAATCCAGAAGAGAAAGCGCAAATTAAATTTATCATGAAAAATCGTCAACCCGATAAACAGGCCAACCCACCACAAAGCCGAGCCGCTGAAAACGCCCGCCGTCAAGAGCGCGGCCGCAAAATAACGGCCGTGCAAACTCGGTACATGCCAACCGGCATAGATTGCAATAAAAGAGAAAAGCGTTATCGGATTGGAAACCGTCAACAAAAAAGTTGTCACATAAGCGCTTAGGAGTCCATTGACATTGTTGATGCGTTTCTTGGCTACGGGTTCGGTCCGATAAATCCTGTAGCCAAGATAACAAAGAAAAATGCCGCCGATGAGCCTAAGCCAGTGCTGCTGATCGGCGACGAAGCCGGATATCAATGAAATTCCTAGCGCGGCGATACCCGCGGCCAGTGCATCCGCCGTCGCCACCCCCAGACCGGAAAAAAGCCCGCACACCGGACCCATCATGAGCGCGCGATTGATACACAACAAGCCCAGTGGACCCACGGGCACGGCGACCACGATTCCGATCAGCATGCCCTCGATCACGAGATATAACGGCATTAGAACGTTGGCGTCGAAAAATGTTCAGCGGGCGCAACGAAATCCAACATGGTGATGCCCCGAACGAACATTGCGCGAGACCCGTTGACCGCGATGAGTTGTAGTCAACTCGCCTGCGGGCGAGTCCTGGCCGCCTCCCCGTGTGACGCGCACGTGCGGCTGGGTCAAATCTTCCCATCCATCCGCGGCATTGTAGGGATACGAGGTATAGGCACTGCTGACCCACCCCCAACCGTTTCCGGCTAGATCGAACACTCCGTCGGAAGTGGCGCCCTTCAGAAAGCTGCCGACATCGCGGAAATCGTTCCATCCGGCATTGAAATGGGCACGCGTCGCTTCCGGCGGCTCACTCCCCCAAGGAAATTTCCACCCATCGAGTCCGCGCGCCACCCTTTCCCATTGCGCTTCCGTCGGTAAACCTTTCCCCACCCAGTTGCAAAAAGCCAGGGCACCGAACCAGGAAACTTCCACCACCGGCCGATTTTCATGTCCCTGATCCGCAAGCCATCGGCCGCTGCGCCGGTGCACACGAGCATCATCGTCGTCGATGTCGAAATACTTTTCCCTGCGCGCGCTTTCCGTGCCAACAGCAACGAGAAGCCGCGCAAACTGAGCATTGGTTACCTGATGACGATCGATGGAAAATTCCGCGACGCTGACTTTGTGCATCGGCCTCTCATCCTCCGGGCTGCCATTGGTTCCCATTAAAAAACTCCCCGGCGCCGATTCGAACCATATCGAAAAGCTCTTGGTCGGCCGAACGAGCGTAACTCAACGGCTGCAAAAAAATAATCAAAGCTGCCGCTGCCGCGCCGCAGAGGCGCACCGGCGGTAGAGTCCTAATGGCGAAAATTTTCCCAGTATCCTACGGAATGAATTAAGATTGCGCAAACCCGACGGCGAAAATTGATCCGCCCGATCGAGACAAGCGGACCTATCCGGCGAGAGCCGGAGCCTCGATGGTCTCGTAAGCCGCTTCCGGCATGCGCCAGAGTCGAAACAATAACGAGCGGTGCTTAAAAACATCTGATTTTTTCGCTTGTTCGAAACCGGATTGCCGCACTTCCTCAGGCACCGGCTGACGAATCACCTTGACGACTTCGTCCAAGGACTCGTAGAGAAATGCCATCGGCCCGGCATATTCGCGAAGATCAGGACGAATCTTCGCCATACAGACCCCAACACCCGAAGCTTGGGCTTCGGCGATCGCGAGTGGCCATCCGACATTTCCTCCCGGCGCAGCGGTGTACACGAGCCATCGATGCTTCTTGTATTCCGCGGGCATTTCCTCGAGCTCCACCGACGGAATGAAACGCACCGGACTTTGACGCGCGCTGGCGAATTGCTGGAGTTCAGCGACCTTGTAGCCTAGCGCGTAAAGATTGAACTCGAGCTCAGGCGCGCGCAGGGCCAGCTCCACAAAATCCTCCATGCGCTTCTTAGGAATGCATGCACCGACATTCATGATGGCGCTACCGTTAGGCTGCGGATCGAAAAAACGCTTGAAGTTTACCACCGGAAAACAATTCACGAGTTTTGCGCTTGGGAAACCGGCGCGTTCCAGTCGCGGACGGGCAAATGGCAACGTCAGCAAGCCGAGACAGAAGTCATCTTCGATGAATTTTATCGCCCGCCGAATGTGTGACGGCTGCGCAAACATCGAGAGCAGCGGAAAATGGCGAAACGCAGACTCATCTTCCGGCCAAATCGAATCAAACGAATGGCCGCGCACCGTGAACGGCACGCCGGTTTTGCGCGCGAGTTTGCCCAAGACCTTCACCGAATGAAACCAGTGGCTGTGCAACACGTCAGGCTGAAACTCCTCGATCTCTTCGCAAATCACCCCCAGATCTTCAGTGTAGCGGTAGGCTTCATGATTTTTTGCCGGCATGTTGGCGCGTTTGGTCGCGATGATGTGGACGTCGCACACCTCGCGGACAGCTTCGATCTCGGTTTTAATATAAGTCTCAGAGATTTGTGGGTAATTCTTCAGAATATACATGACCCGAAATCTGCGCCCGAGAGGAGACTGCGAGCCGAGCAGCGGGCTCGTCCGCGTAGCGCTTAGGTTAGAAGGCGTCGGAGTCGACGGGTCGCAGGTCACAAGGTTTTTCTCTTAATCACCGCCACCGACGTTGAGCGAGTTGAAGGCCAAATCAGCGCCGCCGCGCTTCTCCGAGTAGCTTCCTTCAACATGGCGCGATAGTGATAAACTCGTCCCTTTGAGCGGTAAATTTTTCTCTCGTTTCGCAGCGCCGCATACCAACACCAACCTAGCGCTGCCCGAAGCAGGTTTGCAAAACTCGAAAGCACGCCACTCTGTTTGTAAATCGCTCGGCTGCGTCCCTGTAATTCATGTCGTTGTTTAAAATATCCTTCGGTGAGCCGGCTCCAGTCGATGTCGTGGTAAACGATGGAGCGGGGCTCGTATCCGATCCGTCTACCCGCCTTGAGAACCCTTTCCCCAAACTCCACATCCATGGAGGTTCCTGAGGCTCCGGGACCGATGCGTTCGTCGAATAAGCCGGTCACATCGAGCAGTTCGCGCCGTAATGCCATGTTGGCGGCGTTCAGGCTGACGATCTCGCGCACTTCGAGGCCCGGCTTGCTGTAATAGCAGATCGTCCGATACCGATTCAGTAGGCCTAGAAATTGTTCGTCGTTCTGCATCGACGGGGGGATGAGAATCGAGCCCTGCATTACATCGTACGAATGCTCGCAGAAGAATTGCCAAGTCATTTTCAACCATTCCGGCGCGACTTCCACGTCGTCATCGAGAAACGCGAGAATATTGGCTTTGGCAAGCGGAATCAGTCGATTGAGAGCGCGTGATTTTCCCCGGACAAGTTCGCGCACATGAACCCAGCGCTCCGGCTCTTGGGATCTATAATGTTCCAACAGAGCTTCCACCGCCGTGGCGGTAGTTTTGTCTTGAGCATTATTGGCAACGATAATTTCGTGCGGAATGTCTTCACGGTTCCCCAGCCCTGCCAAGCTATTGAGGAGCTGGCGCAGCTGTGGCATTCGCCCTTGGGTCGGAATCAGAATGCTGAGCGCGGGCTGCATCGAGATAACGCTAATGACTTGGCGGGGTACCGAAGAATCTCGGAAGCGCAACCGCGCTTACCGTTCTGGAGACAGACTGTTCATGCAAGCTGTGCAGCGTTTCTTCCAATTGATTCAGGTAGGAGCTCCAGCTGTATTGTTCAGCGGCCTTGCGGGCTTCTCGCGAAAGCGAACTCCATCGCGCAGGGTCCAAAAAAAAAAGACAGCTTGGTCTTCAGCTCGGTGGTATCCTCGGGGTTTTCCAGGATTCCGAACCGTAGATCCCCTTCTACTTTATCGAAGGCGCCGACTCCGGCCACGGTGATGACCGGCAATCCCGACGCGAACGCCTCCAACACCACA
>DATIEH010000307.1:0-8193 GCA_035455905.1 Binatia bacterium
GATCGAGATCCGCGTTTCCGCAGCGCGCGCGTAGGGTCGCGCGCCCAACAACCAAACGCTCACTGTAAGGAATACCAATGCGCCAATCGCTCGTCGCTTCATATGCGCCTCCGGTCCCGTCAATTCCAAACCCCAAATTCCCATCATTTCCACAGCTGCTTGTAAAAACCCTGGGCATCCAGTTCCTTGACGAAGCGGTCATCGTAGAATGCCTCAGGCGTCGCTTCTTTTGCTTTCGGGTTCCGCGTGCCAACCTGATTCAAAACTTCTTGAATGCCGTCCCGGGTGTTGTATGGAATCTTGTCGACATAGTCGACCGCGTACTGATAAACCGTATCGAGAGTCTTGGCGTCCGTGGCTCGCGCGTATTTGCCGATTGCGCGCCGGCTGAACTCCTTGTCGGTAAACAGCATGTGCACACCTTCACCATACGCTTTCAGAAAACGCCGCACGAGATCGGCATTAGCATTGATGAACGATCGGCGCGCCATGAACGCATCATGCGGAAAGTAAACGCCGGCCTTGCCCATATTCATGAGCACCCGCGCGCCGGCCTCTTCGGCTTTGAGGTTTGTAGGACTAGAGAAAGGCGCAGCCACGATGGCGCGGGTGCGCAACAGCGCCGCTGCGGCAAACAGATCGCCGGTTTGAATCAGCGTGACATCACGGCCCGGCTCGAGCCCCTGTTTGCGCAGCACATAGCGCATCGTAAAATCAGTTGATGATCCAAACCGGGTAACTCCAACCGCCTTGCCGCGCAAATCCTCGACCGAGTTGATCTCCGGCAAAGCCATAATGTAAAATGCTGGAACTTTAACCATCGATCCAAACATCACAATATCCGCTCCGCCCAGACTCGCATCCACGGCGGCGCTACCGGCCGCGCCCGCTATCGGCAGATCACCGCCGAGCATCGCTTGAACCATCATCGATCCCGAGGCGATCAATATCAGGTGCGAATCAATATCGTACTTCTCGAAGAGCTTGCCTTCTTGCGCTACCCACAGCCCCGCAAATACGCCGCTGGCGCTCGAGTAACCGTTCGCCAGACGATCTCGTGCCGAAACCGAACCGCCCATTGCGGTCATCAGCATCATGGTACAGACGATTGTGCGGATCGTTTTGCTCATTGAGTTAAATCCTTTCTGCTTACACCTCGCCCATACCGCAACAACAGCTCATCTCGAATGGTTAATGATTTGCGGAAACCCCGCTAAGAACTTTTCGCTTCTCTACAATGATCGAGTTCGACGGACGAAACTTACTTGCGCCGATACGCGCTCCATTTTGCCAGCTTGAAAACGACGAAGAGGATTACCACCATGACCAAGAGTGGTGCTATAGCTGCCATAGGATCAACCTCCGTATCGGGGTCTAAGACTCTAGTATGAGCATATACAAACGATACTGTCCAACTGTTGGATAGCCGGGCTTCCGTTAAGATCTGTTTGACCTATTTGCAATCCCAGCCGCTGATTCGGTAAAAGCAGCTAGTGTGGTTCTCGAAATTTCGCTCAATATTCGACGTATTGAAAATAGAAATTCGACAATGAGGAAAATCCTTACTGCACGAGCATTCAATGCCATAAGCAAGCTGCTATTGGCTTTTAGTGCTCGGGTCACGACATTCATTGCGCTGATTTTGCTTTTGGCGCATGAACAAAGTGGTTTTGCGCAGGATTTCTACAAAGACAAGACCCTGCGTTTCATCGTCGGGCAGGCGGCGGGCGGCGGCTATGATACCTACACCCGCACCATTGCCCATTTCATGACTAAACACGTGCCGGGCGACCCTGCGGCCGTGGTCGAAAACATGACCGGTGCCGGAAGCCTGGTCGCGGCCAATTATCTTTACAACAACGCGAAGCCTGATGGCTTGACAATCGCCAACTGGAACAGTGCCTTTGTCCTCAATCAGGCCCTAGGCGATCCCAACATAAAGTTCGACGCGCGGAAATTCGGCTGGCTCGGCGCGCCCAGTAAAGGGGTACCGGTTTGTTTGGTGATGGCTTTTACCGGGCTCAAAAGCTTTGATGAAATTGCTAGATCGCCCAAGCCCTTGCGCATGGGAGGGACCGCGCCCGGTTCCCACAGCATCGATCTGCCGCTTATGCTGAACAAGATGATCGGCACAAAATTCAGTGTCGTTTCCGGTTATCAGGGCACGGCCCAGATAAAAATCGCGTTACAGCGGCGTGAAGTGGATGGCCACTGCACCAACTGGGATTCGGTGCTGGCCACGCAGAGGGATCTACTTGATGCCAAGGGCGACGACCGCATGGTGCCGTTTTTGGTGCATAGCCGGCTTCCGGACCCTGAGCTTAAGAATGTGCCGCTGTTTAGCGAGGTCCTGAAAGACGAGGTCCATGCGAAAACCTACAAGGCTTATATGGCACAAATGGAATATCAGCGGCCCTTGACCGTGGCGCCCGGAATACCCAAAGACAGATTGGAAATCTTGCGCCGCGCCTTCAAATCGACTCTTGAAGACGCGGAATTCGTCGCCCAAGCAAACAGATTGCGGCTCGATATCACTTATGTCTCGCCTGAAGAGATCGATAGATGGGTTAATGAAGTCTTGACAATCCCCCCAAAAGTCCGAGAGAACTTGCAGTTTTTATCGCAGAGCAAGTGAAAAAGGCTCATCCGAGGAGAGACCGATGGCTAAAAATGGATTCAAGGCGATGGATTCCGACATGCACGTCTTCGAGCCGGCGGATCTTTGGCAGCGCTATATTGACAGGAAGTATCTCGAACGCGCCCCCAAGGGGCTCAATCGTTCCTTTCGTGACCTGGGCATCGAAGTCGACGGCAAGATTCTGCCGATACCGCGCAATCCGGAAAATCCCGCTTTGGCCAAATACCGTCAAGATTTTTTTGCGGAAAAATACGGCGACGCGGGAAAACGAAACTTCGACGGCGTTTCACAACTGCAGGCGATGGACAACGAAGGCCTGGACGTCGCGGTTTTATTTCCTACACGCGGCTTGACGGTTTTGGGCATCGATGATCTTGATGCCGATTTTGCCACCGCCATGGCGCGCGCCTACAATGACTGGCTCCACGACTTCGCCCAAACAAATCCGGAGCGCATGTTTGGCGTGGCTATGATTGCGCCCCACGATTTGAGTGGCGCTATCGAGGAAATCCGCCGGACGGCGAGAGAATATGGCTTTCGTGGAATTTTCCTCAGACCGAACCACGTGAATCGAAGAAAATGGAGCGATCCCTATTACGACCCGCTCTGGGCCGAATGTGAAAAGCTCAACTTGCCGGTGGGCTTCCATGAAGCAGGCAGAGTCTACTTGCCCCAGCCCGCTTTTTTTCACATTTGCTCGACCTTCTCGATGTTCAATACCTTTGGCTTTCCCTTTGCCAATATGCTTGCCTGCGGCGATATGATCTTCGGTGGTGTCATGGAACGATTTCCGAGGCTCAAAGTCGCCTTTCTTGAAGGAAACTGCTCGTGGGTTCCATGGCTACTCTGGCGTATGGGCGAATACGCCGAGACCACTGGCAAAGCGGAATATCCGTATCTTACGCTCTCGCCCCTGGAGTATTTTCAACGCCAGTGTTACGGCGCCGTCGAATGCGACGAAATCACAGCGAAACACATTCCCGAATATGGCCTAGAAGACAACATGGTTTTTTCCACAGACTACCCGCATCTCGACGTAAAATACCCGCACGCCATCGAAACTTTTTTACAACTGCCGTTCTCGGACCAGAGCAAACGAAAGTACCTGTGGGACAACTGCGCCCGCCTGTATAATTTCGTCTGACCCGCAAGCCAAACCGGAGCGCACCGACACACTTTCAAGTTCTTTCGGCATGCTGAATGACTTCGTGCATTTCGAAGACGTTGGGTCCGGAAAAAATCTCCGCGCGCGGCCGGTTTCGATGCGCTTCCTTGAATTCAGCGCTCTCCGTCCAGGCCTGAAATGACGCTTCGTCCCGCCAGTGCGTCAACACGATGTAGTAATCGCCTTTGAGCGGCCGTAGAATCTCCAAACGAACGAAGCCCGGCATGTTCTCCACTAGGCGCGCCCGTCCCTCGAAACGTTCTTCGAATTCCTTCTCGCGCCCCTTCGCAACTTGCAGTCGATTTGATACCACGATCATCGTCGTCTCCTAACTTACTCTTAAAAGTTCATTGAATGAATATGGCCGTGCCTTGTCGTCGCCGATAACAACCGGTATTCAGTCTTTGACCTAAGCAGGATTGCCATGATTGCAGGACCTAGCTTGCCGCCGCCATGTATCGAGAGCTCAACTCGGACAGATATTTTTCCGTACTGCCGAGAGTCGCGTCCGCCGGCAGCCGCTTTAAATCCGCGATGAGCGTTTTCAGATCCGCCGCTTGCTCGGCAAGCGCTGCGATCCGATCGAAGTAACGATAATAAGTCAGATCATGGCTCAGTTTCGCTTCCAGCACCGTGGGCGGGTGCTGACCCAGAATCTGACGTTCGAACTGGCGCCGGTAAGTCGGATAGTGGATCATCTGCTGGAGAACTTTTTCTTTCGCCGCATCAATCGGCAAGGTCTTGAAGATGGGCATTGCTTCGGCAACCAAACCGTTGAGTTCACGAGAGACCCGGCGCTCCTCGTTCAAGGACGCGAGCGCATTAGTCGAACCCGGCTGGTCGTTCTTCTGTTGAAAAAACGCCACCGCCGCCAAATAGCCCAGCGGCGTCACCAGGCCTTCTTCAATTTCCCACGGCAGCGCGAAATTGGCGTCGCCGTGCAGATCCTCGTGCAAGACTACCATCACCCGACGCATCAGCGGCTCGGCGGCAAAACCTATGGTCGCTACCGATCGCGAATCGGCGAATTCGTTTCCCTGCCGGTAATAAACGCTGTAACCGTCAACGCGATAAATCTGCTCGATTTTGAGACGCTCTTTCTCGGTGCTAAAGCCGATCGCCAAGCGCACGTCGATGGGACCCTCGAGCGCCAGGGTTCCGGCGCGTTGCATCCAGAGCCATAACATGGACAGTGGCTGGGTATCCTGAGTCGTTCGGCTGAGCGCGGAACTAGGCTCGATACCGAGAGATTTACCGAAGGCTTTTACTTCCTCGATGAGCGTTGCTGTATGGTTTAACTGCACCGTGTCTTCAATGCGGGGGCTTATAAGCCTGGCGCAACCCGAAACACCAAGGCCGGCGGCGATCGCTACGGCGAATCCGATCCGCAGTGAAATCCTGAACTGAATAGCCTGAAGCGCGCCAAAGCAGCTCACATCGAGAATAGAGACGCAAGCGCCGCCTTGCGCGGTATCTGTCCCACTTCCACGAGCAGCTCCATTTCAGCTTCGGCGAGTCGCTGCTCGTTTTCGGTAAAGGTAAAATCTATTTTCGGATAGCGCGCCGAGGCCAGCAAAGCCTCTCTGTCGCCGCCATAACGGGAGATAAAGGCGTCGGCGATCTCTTCGAGATGCGCCTCGCTGTACGCAAACGATGCGCGAAACGCTCTCAGCAGCGTTTCTTTGATACCCGGCGATTTCTGCAACAAGTCCTCGCGTGCCGCCACCATATGTTTGATGATTTCATCGAAGCCGTGCAATTCTTTCCAGGCTTCTCCGTCGGTATAGAGACGACGCACACCATCGGCAACTTCGCCGCGAAAAAAGAAATGATCCAGCAAGACCACGGCGTCCGCCTCGCCTCTCTGCAGGACGTCCAAAAGTTTTTCCTGTGGATAGGCCGCCCAGCGTAGCTTCGTATCGTCGACGCCGTAAACTCGGCGCAGCAGATATTGATGGATCGCGTGCGGTCCCTGATGCGTGGCGATAACCCGGCCTTCGAGATCTTTCGGCGTCTTGATCGCACCGTCCGCATGCACGAACACACCATTACCTTTCATCGTCGACTTCCATTCGGTGGCGAGACCTATGATCGGCGCCCCTTGCAGCTTGCGCCGCAAGAAATTCGGCAAATAAAGATTCGCCGCTTGCACCTCGCCCCGGATCAACGCCTCTTCTTGCTCTTTGCTCGGCGGGTCGGGCAGCTCGATGACTTTCATGTTGACGTCGTCGGGCTTCACCTTGCCGACCGCGAGTGCATAATAGGTCCGAAACATACAAAAGCGATTTCGGTAATGCGCAAACGTCAGATCCATTTTTGATTTCCGCTTGGCTTTTGAAGCTACGAGAAGTTGAACCTGGCACTTTGAACCGTTTGAAGACTATCTTTTTGCCACTTCTTCCTTCTTGGTATTACAAATTTCCAGCGCCGCGGCGGCATACACTTTGGTGCAGTTAACCATGTTGGTAATGCCGACCCCGCGTCGAATACCGCTCGGCGAATCCCACTCTGCTCCAGCTTTGGTTTCTGTCGGATCCACGAGATGAGTTCCGAAACCGGGACCGTAGGTGATCGCCGGCACACCGTACTGCGCGATGCGGGAGCCGTCGCTGGTGATACCGTACCGGATCGGCTTCGCATACGGAACGGGTTCATTGAACACTGCGCGGTGCGCCCGCTCCATCACTTTGACGAGCGGCTCGCTTTTGGGAATTTCGTATCCCGGTGTGGTGAGATAGAGATCGACCCGAATGTCGAGAATATCCGGCTCGCGTTTGCGTACACGCTCGCACAGCTGCTCGATATCGCGCTTGATCGCCAACGGCACCGCTCCAGGCAGCATTTTGACGATGACAAAAATCTCCGTGGTCGGACGTGTCCCTGGCTTGAACGGATTACCGCCCTCAATGGCGCCGATCTGTACGGTCGGCAACATGAACTTGTGCGGATTCTTACGCTGATAGTCCTTTTCCCACTCCTGAATCGCCTGCGCGACCTTGCAAGCGGCGAGAACAAATTTCGTCGCCTTGCCATCCACGCTGACCCGAGCCCAGAGCAAACCAGAATTGCCGATTTGCAACTGCAACCCGGTAGGCTCGCCGATAATACACATGTCGGCCATAACGCCGTGATCCATTAAGTACCGAGCACCGACGCCGGCCCCGCGGTAGGTCTTACCTTGAAATCTGCCGATCTGCGCCTTTTCGATCTCGCCCACCACACCGGCGATGATGACGTCGCCTTTGAGCTTGACTCCGGCTTTTTGGATCGCCGCTACCGCCTCGATGTAGCAAGGAAACGCCGCTTTCATATTGACGAGGCCGCGGCCGTAAATGCGGTCTTCATCCACCACGGTCTCCTGAGGATTGTCGAAATGATCCATGTGCGCGTTGAACATCAAGGTCGCGCCGCCCCCGGTACCTTTAAGTATTCCCACCACGTTCGGCCTGCCCTCTTCCACGTATTGATACTCCACCTGCATGCCGAGCTGTTCCAACTCGCTGCCGATGTATTTCGCGACTTCCTCCTCTTCGCCCGTAATGCTGACGATGTTCGCCAAATTGCACGCCAGCTCCACGATTCGATTGCGATCCACCTGTTGCAGCACTTCCTCTTGCATCTTGAAAAGAGCTCCTCTCTTGAATGAAGACCAGCCTTTTTCTGTAACACACGCGCGCGAGGATTGACAGGGAAGCGGCGGCAGCAATGCGCAGCAAGCTCCCCCGGCGTCACGCGATTGCCGCGATATACGAATAGCGATTTACAAGACCGCGATGCGGCCGGACACTGCAGGTCTAGTCCACCTTGCCGAGTGACACGAACGTTAAATGCCCGGAGAGAATTTCAGCCGTCGGTTCAAGCTGTGATAATCGCCCAGCGAAAGCCATAGCCGCATCTCATGCAGAAGCCGTGAATCGGTCGAACATTTTTCACCGAATCGGCAATGACGATGCCCATAGCTTCTTTGCACATGGGGCAGCGACGAATGAGCCGTATCGCCGCCGACGGATTGGATCCTAATCTGCGCATAATCCCAAGAACACGTTCGGTTTGCCGAGCGGGTCCTCCTCTATAATTTTGATAACAAACTGAATGCACCGAAAAAAGATGGCGAGCTTTGTCCGGGAATTTGCGCGACAGGGACGCGCCGCACAGGGCAGCGTTGAAGGACGCGAACGCACAAGTCGGAACCAAGAACCGGTATTTGCGGATTATCGGCCTTGTTCCGACGGCTCGTTTTTACAATCCAAATCCTTGCAACTCGTATGAGATCGACTAATAGCGGCTGGAGTTCGTGTGGCCGGATTGCATTCGTAGCTTATGACAGAAACGGCGTCGTCGCCCATGTATACGAGCAGCTTTTGCGGTTGCTGTTTGGGTGAAACGAGCC
>DATIEH010000308.1:0-4362 GCA_035455905.1 Binatia bacterium
TTTCATCAGAATCAATCTGATTCAGCCGATCAAAGCAAATTCTACGCTCATTTTAACGGTATCGCAAAATACAGCGAAAAAGATCTCTTGATCTTGCGAGATGACAAACCGGCGACGATAAGGTTACACCCATTGCGTCAGGAAGCGAGGAATCTTTCTTCATCCGCGATCCGGAAACCAGCCAGAGCCGCTATTGATGTTGACTTGAAACGATATGACGACGTGACGTATATCGAAGCGTCATTGGACGATCTGCTGTCGCTCTGATACAAGGTCTCGTTATCGATAAAAGGGGAGAATAAAAATGACCCATGTCGTTAGAACCATCGTGCTTTTGATCATCGGCTTTGTCACTGTCGGCTTAACGCAGGTGGCATTTGGCGCCGATTCTTCAACCGAGATCTATAGCAAGCTTGCGAAGTTACCGGCTGACCAGCGAACGAAACAATTGGAAGAGGGGGCGCGCAAAGAGGGCAGTCTCAACTTCGTTCATACCTGGCGCGGCAAGATCGCTCGCGATCACGTGAATCTTTTTCAAAAGCGCTATCCGTTCGTCAAGGTGGAGATGGGAGATATCGGCTCGCAAGACGCGGCGGAGCGCTTTATCGCTGAGGAAACCGCCGGCCGGCATCTGACCGATATCCTGACATTGGGCGTCCCGGACATGGCTGTCATCCTCAAACAGAATCTAGTGGCGAGTTATCCGACGCCGGCGACAAAGAAGATTTTGCAGCAGTACCAAAACTTTATCGAACCGCAAAATCGTTGGACCCCTTGGTACTGGGCGGAGCACGGCATTTCTTACAACACCGATTTGGTGAAGCCGGACAAAGCGCCGAAAGCGTGGTTCGACCTCTGCAAACCGGATTTCAAAGGCCAGGTATCGTTCGACCCGCCGGAGACGCGCTTTATGGCCGGGCTTTACGTAATGATGGGCGAAGCGAAAACCAAAGAGTGGTTTAAATGCATGGGTCAGAACCAGCCGATTATCCAACAGGGTCATACTCAACGGATGGAACTGATGCTAACCGGGGATCACGCGATACAGGGCGACAATTATTTTTACACGGGCGTCGAAGCCAAGAAAAAAGATCCGAAGGCGCCTTTTGCCATGGTCTTGAGCGCGCCCGTGCTTTCATTCGCGGGCGCAATGGTCATCAATAAAAATACCCAGCATCCTTACGCCTCGGCGCTGTTCGTCGACTGGACGCTCGGAGAGGACAGTCAAAACCTGATCAATAGCATCTTGCGCGGACCGCTCACGATCAAACACCCCTATTTACCGGAGGACGTCAAGCTGGTCACGTACAACATCGTCGGCGACGACGTCACGAAACGGTTGCATGAGGCCTGGAATCAGTCCATCGGTCGAATGAAATAGCAAGCCGCATTTCAGATCATGGCGACCGGTTCGCTCCGTTGGGGAATGCACAGCCGTTCAGCGCCGCTGAACGGCGGGCGGATCGTCGTGATCGCTCTGGTTGTGGTGCTGGCCTATCAGGTGCTCGTACCGCTTTTGTTGATCGTGTGGACGAGCCTGAAGACCATTCGTCCGGGCGAGCCGGGATTCCTGGAGCTGCGCTTTACCCTCGCCAATTATGCCCGCGCGTACGGCATCAGCGAATTTTGGGAAGCGAGCCTCAACACACTTTATTTTGCTTCGCTCTCGACGTTCTGCGCATTTTTCGCCGGTACATTTTTAGCCTGGGCGGTGGAGCGCACCAACACGCCACTCGCGAAGTTGATCGGCTTGGTGACCTTGGGCCGCATCATCATTCCTGGCGTGATCATCACGATCTCTTGGATTCTCTCGGCAAGCCCGAGCATCGGCGTGCTGAACCATCTAATCAACTCGCTGACCGGCGTGCCGCGCCTGTTCAACATCTATTCGTTTTGGGGCATGGTCTGGGTGCAATCGCTAGAGCTCACGCCGCTCGCGTTTTTGCTGATGTCCGCCGCCATGCAATCCATTGATCCGCGGCTCGAAGAAGCGTCTGCGATTGCCGGCGCCGGGACATGGCCGACATTTCGCCGGGTCACTTTGCCGATGATCTTGCCGGCCGGAGCCGCCGCTGCGCTGTTGTTGTTCATCCAAACCGTCGAAAGCTTTGAAGTGCCCCTCTTGCTCGGTGGCCGAGCTCGGACCGCGGTTTACACTACGCAAGTTTACTTCAACACGTCCCGGATGCCGACGGATTGGGGACTGTCGAGTACCTACTCGATGGTCTTGCTGTTTCTCTCTCTGGGACTACTCTACGTCTATTTCCGGCTCGTCAGGCACGGGGAGCGCTATCAAACCATCACCGGCAAAGACTACCGGCCCCGGCGCATCGATCTCGGAGCCTGGAAATATCTTACCTGCGCCTTGAGCTTGCTGCTGGTGTTTTTCATCACCGGGCTCCCGTTTCTGACGATGCTTTACGCCTCGCTGCTGCCGCGTTTTCGCCCGCCCACCGCTGAGGCATTCGCAGCCATGTCGTTGGTCAATTACAAAACTCTGCTGACCGAAGGCGGATATGCCCTGCAGCCGCTCTGGAATAGCACTGTGCTCGGTATCAGCGCCGCAACAGCGGTCATGCTCTTGGTCGCGGCAATCAGTTACTTTGTTCATA
The DNA here is from genome assembly GCA_035455905.1 of Binatia bacterium. Lineage (GTDB taxonomy): Bacteria > Desulfobacterota > Binatia > UBA9968 > UBA9968 > DP-20. The sequence goes on from DATIEH010000308.1 coordinate 2,613, forward strand.
AGACACGACTAGGCGGCCGTAAGGTTCTCGACTTCCTCGCCTTTACGCCGATTGCGCTGCCGAGTGTCGTGCTCGGTTCGGCATTCCTCTGGCTCTATCTACTCGTGCCCTTGCCCGTGATCGGCACGTTGAGCATCATCGGATTGGCTTATCTGACGCGATATTTGCCCTTCGGCCTGCGCTTTGTCTCAGCGTCAATGGTGCAAATCCACCGCGAGCTCGAGGAAGCAGCCGCCGTGGCCGGTGGGGGATGGGGAAAAAATTTTCGCTACATTTATCTCCCGCTTCTGCGCCCCGGGCTCATGGCGGGATGGTTTTGGGTGATGGTGCACGCCTACCGCGAACTTACGATCTCCTTAATGCTCGCGCGCTCGAGCAATCGCACGGCTTCGGTGATTATCTACGACCTCTGGAGTAATGGCTCCTTCCAACAGTTAAGCGCGTTCGGCGTGATTATGTTTTCGATTCTGATTGTGCTGGTTGCGATCGCGCAGAAAATCAGCGCGCGCTATGGAATTCAGGAGCGAGTTTAGTCCAATTGCGCCGCGAGATCAGCCGTTAGGCCCCGCTTTCAGATCGGCATAAAGCAGTTTGTGAAATAGATGTTCTCCCGCTTCGCGCCGGACCGAAAGCCGCCCCGCTGAATACGAGCGCGAAGCTAGCCCGCGCTGGACCGATTCGCAGATCGCTGCGTCTTCGGCCTGGATCTGCTCGCTGAGCGCGATGCTGGCGAGATTTTTTTCCTTTTCTCTGTCCGAGAGATCGACGAAGTAATAGTCGAAAATCACTTCGGTTCGGTCCACGCCCCGTGGAATGACTAGGTTTGTATCTATCACGCCGGCGTAGATATTAATCATGAAATTAGGATAGATCCAAAAATAGTTGGCACGTGTGCCTTGGCGCACGGCAGCGGTCTGCGCTTCGCCTTTGTCGGATGCGATGGGGCTCGATTGCAGGCAGAATCGCGTGCCCGTTTCGATCTTATACTTGCTGTTATCGAGAACGCTGCTCAGTCCGCTGTGGATATGCGGCACGTGGTAGCCGCCGTCGAGGTAGTTATCGACGAAGACTTTCCAATTGCAGTTAAGCGTATAGTGGCGTCGCTCGAACCAGTTCAATCGTTTAAGCTTCAACGGTTCAAACTGCTTAAGGAGATCCTTGCCGAGATAATCTTTTAGTGTTGGGCCGCCCGCCTCGAGTTTCACAAACAGCCAGCCCTCCCATTCGGCGACTTGAACTGGCGCTAGACCATTGGCGTTGCGATCGAAGTTGGCGACGCCGCCAAATTCCGGCGTGTGAATCAGCGCGCCGGTCAAGTCATAGGTCCAGCCGTGGTACGGGCAGCGGAGATTTTCCTCTTTGCCCTCTGGTTTCGTCATTACAGCGGCAGCATGGTGGCGGCAGACGTTGAAGAATCCGCGCGGAACGTTGTCGTTGCCTTTAACGACTAGGATCGGTTCGTCGGCGATTTCGCAACAGATGTATTGTCCAGGGTCGCGGACTTGCTCGGTGCGGCCGACGTAATGCCAAGCGCGCGAGAAGACCGTGCGTTGTTCTAGTTCGCGTATGCTCGGGTCAGTGTACCAAGACGATGGCGGTGTTGAGGCTGCAGCGAGCGGGCGATTGGGATCGTAGCATTCAATTAGGTCTTTAACGTTCGCTCCCATACTTAATGCACTAGCCGCGACGAAATTATGCTCACTCCGGCAGGCCCGCCTTGTTGGCCGCTGGCATGTAGAGTTCTCGCCAC
>DATIEH010000309.1:0-5886 GCA_035455905.1 Binatia bacterium
GAGGCACGCGCAACAGCGTATAAAAAAGAAAATACGAGCCCCACGACAAGCTAAAGGAAAATATGAGCGAGAGCATCCAGCCGCGTTTTTCCACGAGATTGACTAGAAACGCGAGCATCAGAAGCATCGTGAGACGGTAACCGAGACGCTCGATGGTGAACACGGAGAAGACGGAGCAGGTAAAAATTGCCACCGCATGGCGCCACTCGGTCCACTGGAGCGACGACAGCTTCGGCGCTCGGCTAGCGGTGAACCAAATAAGAATGGCAAAGAGCAGCAGGAGCGATGCTAGGAGGACGGGAACATACGCGGGGCCAGGATGGCGAAACGTTCCGAGCGGAAGCTGGCGGCTCTCCCACATCACGAACAGCGCAAAGAGCGCGAGCACGCCAGCGGACAATCTGTCGGTAGTCATGGCGGGCGGATTCTAGCAGCGCGGGCGAGAGCATGCCAGGAAAATTTAAAGGACTTAATTAAATAGAATTATCGGTTCCAGAGCTCTTTGGTCGCCAGACGCGCGCCTTCGGCCATCGCCTCGAACTTCGCCCAGGCGATCTCTGGGTCGCCCACACGGGGACCGAGACCGCAGTCAGTTCCAGCCATAACATTTTCGCGCCCGACTATTCTCGCGTACCTTACCAGACGGTCAGCGATCGCTTGCGGATGCTCGACGATATCCGTTGCATGACCCACGACGCCCGGTACGAGCACCTTGCCGGCCGGGAGCTTCACCTCCTCCCAGACACGCCATTCGTGCTCGTGACGGGGATTGGCCGCTTCAATGGAGATCGTGTTCGCTTTGACTTTGAGAATGAGATCGATGATGTCGCGCAGCGGAATGTCGTATTTGTGCGGGCCATGATAGCTGCCCCAACAGGTATGAAACCGCACCCCGTCGGCCGGGATGTCGCGCAGCCCGTGGTTGAGCGCGTCGATGCGCAGCTCGGCATACTTGCGGTATTCAGGCACCGTCATGTTCGACATGAATTGCCAACCGTCGGGCAGATCCGGGTCGTCGATCTGCAATAAAAAACCGGCATCGACGATCGCCTTGTATTCGTCATGCATCGCGTCCGCGATGGCCATCAAGTAGGCTTCGTCGTTGGGGTAATAGTCATTCTTCATCCAGTGCTCTATCGTGCCGGGCGCGATGGCGGGAAGAAATGCTTCTTCGTATCGTTTCCCGGCAAGCGCGGCTCTGAAGTCTTCGATTTCGCTCTTGAGGGATTCCTGACCGACGTACTCCAGCGGTGCATTGCAGAAGACGCGCCGCACATTGTCGCCACGGTGGTAAGTGCGGTTTTTAAAATATTCGCTAAACTCGACCAGATCGCGGGCAAAGATGGTCGATGTCTGCTCGCCGGGTTTGGCGGTGCGTTCGGTGAAGCCGCTCAAACGATCGCGCGCATAGCGGGAAAAGTTTGATTTGCCAACTTCGCCGTCGTTGATGACATCGAGGCCGCAGTCGAGCTGTTTTCTGACGACTTCGGCAACCGCGGCGCGTACCCGTTGGCGGAAAGCCTCGGCATTCAACGGAGTACCCGTCTCTCGAGCGCCGTGCATCTGTTTTAAGTCCGGCGGCAGCGGCAAAGCGCCGGCGTGGGTGGTCAAGATCCGCTCGGTGCTGAACTTCATATGCCCTCTCCTGACGGGTTGAACGACTTGAACGTGTTGAACAGCTGGAACGGATCGGACCGTTCAAAACATTCAACCGCTGCGCTCGTCAATCGTTCAAGCTTGAAACGCTATTCGCTATCTGACCGAGTCTCGGACCTTTTGGATGAAACTAAAATCGAACACGCGCTCCGGTGGCACGGGTTCTTTGGGTTTGATGCGTTCTGCTGCGGTTGCAATCATCTCGCGTTGGACTTTTTCATCCACCACGCCGGACGCCAAGTAGAGTTGCACGGCCGCATTGTAGATCCGTTCGGCGTATCGCTCCTTGTCCTTGCCCAGTTCGAGATATGGCCCTTTTATAAACTCGACGGCGTACTTCTTATCGTTTCTGATCAGGCTGATCGCGCGCACGGTTGCTCGAAGCGTCCTCATGACGAGGTCCGGCTTTTCGGTGAGAATTGCTTTGGTCGTGGTCAGGCCGCCCATCACCGCGCGATAGACGTCGGCTCCGGCCGCGAGATTGCGAAATCCGTCGTCGACAGCGAAAAATTTCTGCGGGATCTGCAGCATGGTGGCATCGATCGTTCCCGCCTTCAATGCAAGGTAGGTGACGTCGCTGGTGCCGAGCGGAAGAAACGTGACCTGGTCGACGGGAACATGGTTCGCGACCAAGATCTGGCGCGCCAGGATGTCGGCCAGTGCGCCGACCCCGGAAACTCCCAGCTTTTTGCCCCGTAGCTGCTGAACGCTCGTGATCGTCGGCAATGTAATGAGATCGAAAGATGGCCGATCGGTGAGCGCGTAAATTAACCGAACGTCGGCACCGCTGACCGCGGCGCTGATGCCAGTGCCGGTCGCGGTGGCGAAGTCGATGCCGCCGGCCAATAGCACTTGCGGTGTCAGGCCGGCGCGCAGAAAAATAAGCTGGGGCTCCAAACCTTCTTCGCGAAACAATCCTCGATCGCGGGCAATGATATACGGAATGTCCAGGATGCTGCGCGAGACGTAGCCGATACGCACCGGCACGGGTTTCGTGGATTTTTCCGCTGCCTTACTGCTCGGAACCATAAGAAGCACCCCAATGAGCAGGAAGTAACAAAAATAGTGGCTGGCAATTCTCATGACGTCATGGTTCGGCGGTTGATGCGGAAACACGAAACTCGAAACGCGAGATACAAAACACTCATTAGGCGTACGCTTCATAGATGCCGTCGAACTTGGCAAGCTTGAAGCGCACCATATTCTTGGCGGCGACCCGCACTAGTTCCTTTTCTCGATCCGTATTGGCATTGCGCGCAATGGTTTCGGCGGCCATGGCGGTGTGTTCCTGATCAACCTTACCGTGCACGGTGAAGAATGTTCGCGCCCGGCTGTCGAGACCGTAATGCTTGGCCAAGGCGGCATCGAATTCTTCCGAATAACGCTGCACCATGGTTTCGTTGACGAGCGCGCCTGCGCGGGTTTCCGCGGCAGAGCCGAGAAACATGCCGCGAATAATCGCGGCGGTATGGGCGACACACTCAAAAATCATGATCTCGTTCTCGAAATCGGCATCGGTCAAACCGAGTGCCTCACCGAATCGCTTCATCAGGGCCGGGTGAGAAGATTCCTCCACGAACAATTCGACGAATTGATTGTACGCCGGCGGGTTGCTGGCATTCTTGACCATACAGAATGCGAGCCCTTTGTTGATCGCGTGATTCGAGAGATAGTGCTGCAGGGCAAAGCCCTTGAGCCGTTTCCTGGAAAGCTTGCCTTCGCGCAACTCGCTAAAATAGCGCGAGCTCATCAACCGCTCGACACCCGGTCGGATGATTTCTTGCAGCACCGATTCAACAAATGCTTCGTTTCCCATACAGCTCCTCGAATGATTAGGCCAATGCACAGGAAACATTCTCAGAGCAGAAAAGACCTGTCAAGGGTGTGAAATTGATGCATTGATGCAAACGCCAGGGCCACGAGGTAACGACCAGCGTGCAAAAAATTCCACTGCCGCACGGAGCCCCACCAGTGTTGGAGGGTTCAAATCGTCTAAATCTTCGCTTCGAGAATTAAATTGAACGGCGTCGCCTTGGCTCTTCTGAACTCGCCGAAGCCGGCCTTTTTGAAGACGCTGGCGAGGCGCGCCTCGCCGGCCTGAGCGCCGAGGGCCGCGCCGCCATCCTCCGACAGCGAGTGGGCGCAGCAGAGCGTTGTCGAAGCCGAGTAATAAAGACGGCCGACGGTGTTCAAGTTTTCTTCGACGCGATCGTGGGCGAACGGCTCCACCAGCATCACCGTGCCGTCGTCGGCCAACGCTCGTTTTGCATGGCGCGCGGCGCCGATGGGATCGCCGATGTCGTGCAAGCAATCGAAGAAACAGATCAAGTCAAAACCTTCTGCGCGGTAACTCGTAGCATTGGCCACTTCGAAGTTCACGCGATTTTCGATCTCCCGGTTTTGCGCGCTGCTGCGGGCGCTGTCGATGGATTTATCGTGATAGTCGAAGCCCCAAAAGCGCGACTTTGGGAACGCCTCGGCCATGAGAATGGTGGAATGGCCGTGGCCGCAGCCGACATCCGCGACTTTGGCGCCCGCACGGAGCTTTTCCTCCACGCCCCGGAGTGCCGGGAGCCACTCGCGGACGAGGTTATTTCGATAGGCGTTTCGGTAAAAAGCTGCGACGCCGCAAAAAAGCCGATCGTTGTGCTCGTCCCAGGCGACGCCTATGCCGGTGCGAAAGGCGTTCATCGTTTTCTCTTCGTCAAAAAACATGGAAACGGGCACCTCCCACGCAGGGGGTATGAATACCGGGCTGTCATCGTCTGCCAGTACGAGCGACTGTTCCGGGGTGAGCTCGTAGGTCGCGCTAGTGGGATGATAAATAACGTAACCGGCCGCCGCTTGGCTGTTGAGCCATTCGCGCACGTAGCGCTCCGCACAGCCCGAGCGTTCGGCTACTTCCGATGAATCCAGCGGGCCCGCGCTCATCATGGCCTTGTAAAGCCCGAGCTTGTGTCCGAGCACCGTCATGACACCACCATAGCCGGCGGCTAAGTCGGTGACTGCTTTTTCCACGAACTCATTCAGCTTTCTCTCGTCGATCTTCATGATAGAATCCTCCTCGCATAAAATTTGTTTTCGCATGAGAAGGATAATCGCGGCCACGGATGGGCGGGAGAGTCAGTTTGCGCAAAATGGGTCCGTTTAGGCCATGAAGGACGCAAAATGAGAGCAGAGCCGAAAACAGTGCGCGTCTGCCTGGTAGCGATTCCCGAAGTGATGGCATCGACATTGATGGGGCTTTACGACGTGTTGAACTCGTTCAATTTGCTCGGCACTTACAGCGACGACTTGACCGGCCGAGCTCAGTTCAAGGCCGAGATCGTCGCAATGACCGCGGGCTCGCTTACTTCCGCGAGCGGCGTGCCCGTCGAAGCCAAACGGTCGATCAAGCAAATCGCTTCAGCGGACGTGGTCATCATTCCGTCGGTCCTGGTCGAACGGGGAGAGTGGCAACAGGGGCAGTATCCCGGGATCGTCAAATGGCTGAGCGAGATGCATGCCGCGGGAGCGCAATTGTGTTCCACCTGTTCGGGCGTGCTGCTGCTCGCGGAGACCGGCCTGCTCGATGGCAAAGATGCGACCGTGCACTGGATGTATGCGCCGACCTTTCGGCGCAATTTTCCCAACGTGCGGCTGCGGCTCGAGAGAGCGCTGGTCGTCGCGGGTAGAAATCAGGAGTTTCTCATGTCCGGCGCCTCGACGTCGTGGCATGATCTGATTCTTTATTTAATCGCACAGCATGCAGGGCCCACCGCGGCGCAAGCGGTCGCGAAATTCTTCGCGTTCCAATGGCACGCTGATGGCCTTTCACCCTATGCCGTATTCGAGCCGGTGACCGATCACGGCGATGCCGCGATTCATAAGGCACAAAGCTGGCTCGCGCGCCACTTCTCCGTGGCCAATCCCATCGAGCAAGCTGCACGTATCTCCCGCATTCCGGAGCGCAGCTTCAAGCGGCGCTTCAAGAGCGCCACCGGCCACGCGCCCATCGATTACGTTCAGCGATTGCGCGTAGAAGAGGCGAAGCGGCGGCTCGAACGAACCCATGCGCCGGTGGATGAGATCAGCTGGAATGTGGGTTACGAAGACCCGGCGTTTTTTCGCCGGCTGTTCAAACGGATCACGGGCATCACCGCGGGCGCGTATCGACGAAAATTTCACATCCCGGAAGTCGAAGTCGCTTAGAGACATCATTTCGGGGTGGGTCAACGACCTCCTTGCGGT
>DATIEH010000310.1:0-2314 GCA_035455905.1 Binatia bacterium
AAAGGCGACAAGCTGCCCGTGTACTACGACACGCAGTATCTCAACGCGGCGAAAGGGAAATGAAATCCGCCGGCATTGATCGATGAGTGATGCAGATTTTTATCAGGTTCTTGGCGTCACACGCTCTGCGACTGCCGATCAAATCAAGTCAGCCTATAGGGAGCTAGTCAAGACATATCACCCGGACCTTTTTCTCGCAGCGGACGCGAAGGCGGAAGCTACCGAAAAACTACGGCTCATCAACGAAGCGTATGCGGTTCTCGGAAATCAGAAGCGGCGCGATAGGTATGATCGCAGATTTGTTCAAATACCGAAAGAAAACCCTCGCGCCCGCGCGGCGCCGAGCAGCGAAACGGCACGTTCCCGCCCCAGGAAAGTGCGCCGCCAGATCAACAAACTACAACTTCTGAAACGTGTTCTGCGCTTGTCCAAAAAGCGCATCGCATATATGGCGGTGGCGGCTGTACTGGTGCTTGTTTTTACCTATGCCACGCGCAGCGAACCGCGACTGATCGTCGCATTTAGCCTGTTCGAAAAGCTTGAGGTTTCATCCGCAAAGGGCGCTTCTCAATCCGCCGACAGCTGGAACCCAGTGGGTCAGTACGCTTCTATTTCAGAATGCGTAGCAAAACTGAAAGAGAAAGTTCGAGCAGATGAACAAAATGGAAGTCGGGCTGTCTTTGGTGATCCAAACGGCACCATGGCGATAACCGTACGGGTCAAGAGGGAAACCGCCCAGGGCCGCGAAGATTCCAGCGCCGGCAGGTCGGCTCAATCCGCCGTGAACGAAAGCACTTCGCAGCAAGAGGAAAACCTAGCAGAAGCAAAGTCGGAATCTGCCAATGACCGAATCACGAAAACCGTGAGAAATCTCGAGTGCCGCCCAACGCAGCGGTTGGTTTCTGAGTCGTGGCTCGATCGAGTATTCAGCTGGCCGGGATTGGGAATAACACCAAAGTAGTCGTTTATCAGCGGTGAATTCCTAAGTTGAGGATAGCGAAGCTGACGTCTGGCGACCGTTCAGTAGCCAAAACCGTACAGTCGCGCGCAGTTATCCCAGAGATATTTTCGCTTGGTCTGATCGGTGAAGGGAAGTTTTAGAAAAGTCTCTACCGCGTGAGGATATTTTACGTCCAAATGCGGATAGTCGGTCGAAAAAACAATATTGTCTTCCAGACCGAAATCGGGAAGGTTTTTGGCCACGAATTCGTCACATTCGACCGCGCCCCAACACTGGCGTTGAAAATATTCCAACGGCTCGAGTTTCATCTGCGGGTGTTCCGCGATACCGGTGAGCTCGGCATATTCCCCCATGCGCCAGAGGAGCCACGGGATCCACGCGCAGTTCCCTTCGAGGTAAGCGACTTTGAGCTTGGGGAACCGTTCCATGACACCGCCGTAAATCATATCGGCGCACGCGAACATGTTCGCCATCGGAAACGACAAGGTATTGAACATGGTAAAGCTTGGAATGAATTCCGATAAAGCGGGTTGCGGCAAAAAAACTCGGCCCGCTTCGTGAAAGCCCACCGGAATGTCGAGCTTTTGACACTCTTCCCAGAGGGGATCGTAATATGAATCGCTCCACATTTTTCCGTTCACGTGATTCGGGCGCATCAAGATGCTGCGAAAGCCAAGCTCTTTGACGACGCGGCGAGTCTCCTCGACTGCCGATGATACGTCATGGGGCGCCACTATTCCCGCACCGAACATGCGGTCGGGAGCGATTTTGCAGAAATCGTGCATCCAGTCGTTGTAGGCTCTGGCGATTGCCGCGGCGAGATCGGGATCGAGCCCGTCGACGGCGAGCACAAACAAGCCGCGGCTCGGATAGAGAATCGCTACGTCCAGGCCTTCTTTGTCCATGGCGCGAAGCTGAGCGACATTGTCAAAATCGCGCGCCTCTTCTTCGGCGTATTTCTCGTTGAGTATTCGCTCGCGGATCGGCCTTAGCTCTGGATTCGGCTTGGGCGTGGGCCGCGGCATGATTTTGCCTTCGACTTTCACGCCGAGATCGCGCTTGTGACGATCGAGGCCAATCGGTGCGCGGTCGAGAAATTGTTTATCGATGTATTTTTGCCAAAGGTCACAAGGCTCCATGACGTGCATATCGGAATCCATCGCTTTGTAACCGTTTTTCATGGTGTGCTCCTATAAAACCAGTCTGTCACCCGCATAACAGAGGGTAACTCGGGTGTCAATTTGGTGAGCGACCATGGGAAAGATCTCATACGGAGTTTATCCTGAGTCTCTAGAGACACTGCTCATTGGCATTTTGAGCGAAGCGAGATTTTTTATTTAATGTATGCGTATG
>DATIEH010000311.1:0-3975 GCA_035455905.1 Binatia bacterium
GGTCGATAGCAAATGGTTCTCGCAGCATTGCAAATCCGCCCACGGCTTTTTTGCGCTGCTGCGAAAGGGCGATTTAGTCTCGAACCGTTGTTATTGAGATTTAACTCGCCGCCGGATCGTTCCAGCCGCCGATCGTATCCACTAGGCGGTCGGCCTCGGGGGGACCCCAACTGCCAGGTTCGTAATCGTAAAGCGGACCGGCGCCAATCAAAACGGGATCGACAATGCGCCAGGATTCCTCGACATAGTCCTGGCGGGCGAAACGAGCGGATTCTCCCTGGATCGCATCATGCAAAAGTTCGCCGTAAGCTCCCAACTCGGTGGGATCGGACTGCTCGCTGATCAGCAATTCAATCTGTTCTCCCTCGAGCGGCTCGCCCGCCTTTTTTACCAAAGCGCCGACCGCGATCTGCAGATTCGGCGTAACGCGAAAACGCATATGATTAGATGGTAGAGGTACTTCTGAGAAAATTGCCGGCGGCTGGCGCAGCTTGACGATAACATCCGTCGCCGTGACCGGAAGGTTTTTGCCCGCTCGGATAAAAAACGGCACACCCTTCCAGCGCCACGAATTGATTTCAAGTCTGAGCGCCACGAAGGTTTCAGTTTGCGAGTTTGGGCTGACACCCGGCTCGTCACGGTAGCCGCGAAATTGCCCGCGAACTACGTCTGAAGATCGGAGCGGTCGAATTCCTTTCAGCACTTTCGCCTTTTCGTCGCGCAACATTTCGACATTCAGTCCAGGCGGCGGCTCCATGGCAATGTTGGTCAGAACTTGCAACAGATGATTCTGCACCACATCGCGCAGGGCGCCGGTGCGATCGTAGAACTGCCCGCGTCCCTCGACGCCGAAATTTTCCGCCATCGTGATCTGCACGCTCTCGATGAACTGGCGATTCCATAAGGGCTCGAGAAACGAATTCGCGAAACGAAAGAAGAGCAGGTTTTGAACTGTGTTTTTGCCCAAGTAGTGGTCGATACGAAATACATTTTGTTCGCTGAAAGTACGGTGCACAACGGAGTTTAACTCCCGGGCCGACGCGAGATCGTGTCCGAACGGCTTTTCAATCACGACGCGCGCGCCGCTGGCACAACTCGATTCATCAAGCTGGCGAATGACGGTCTCGAACAGACTCGGCGGGATGGCAAGATAATGGGTCGGCCTCTCCGCCGCTCCCAGCTCTCCCCTGAGCTGGGCGAAAGTCGCTCGGTCATTGTAATCGCCGTCCACGTAACGAAGCAGCTCGGTTAGACGAGCAAACGCAGTCCCATCAAAGCCGCCGTGTTCTGTAACGCTCGACTTTGCTCGTGCGATCAATTGATCGCGTTTCCAACCGGATTTCGCCACGCCGACAACGGGAATATCGAGCCGACCCGCCCGAACCAATGCCTGAAGCGCTGGGAAAATTTTCTTATATGCGAGATCGCCGCTGGCGCCAAAAAAAACCAGCGCATCGGACTTTTTTTGGGTCATAATTTCTCCAGATTGAACTTATTCGTCGCACCTGTGAGTACGATTGCTTTGGTACATAGGGCCCACGCGCCCCGCAAACGAAGCACCTAAAACACAGCCATGCCGCTAAGGATCGGATGAACAGCGGCGTTCAGGATTTATTTTCATTTTGGTCTGCCTTGATCGTGACCGGTTCGCAAAAGCTACGAAAGCTTTCCTCTTAGTCCGACATCAGGAAGATTAGGGGACGGACATCTTGCTCCGGCGTCCAATCCCAGTAGCGTAGCAGGATCGTATAAACAATCAGCCCGGTCTCCCCCTCGCCGAAAAGGAGATAGCGGACAGCTTGCGCCATGAGGTTGCGGCGCGTGAGGCCGATGAAGATCGAGATTGGGTCGATGACCTCGCTCACGTATGCGATCGCATTGGCGATGGCAACGGCGCCGAACACCTCTCCCACATAGTCGTCGCCTTCCTTTCGCAGGCTTACCTCGAGAGGAGAGGAGAACTCGCTGCGGTTGTCAAGCAGGTTCACGTGAAGAAACAGAAACGGCCCGTGTACGCCGTAGTGTCGGGCGATCTCGTCTCTCTTCTTGCGGCGGGCCTCCGCCGACGAACTAGCAATGGGGACCAGCTGGACCTTTTTGCCCCTCAACTCCGGCCCAATGCGCCAGCTCTCGACATCGGTGAAATAGCCTTCGGGAATGCGAAATTCCACCGAACGTATCGATCGGCTGAGGCCGCACGTCAGCATCAGGAGCAGCGTAAAAACAGTGCCAATGATCAATCCATCCGGGCGTTCCAGGCAATTGTCCGCGAGGGTGTAAGCAAACACGAGCAGGAGGAAGCCCATGTAAAAAGCCAGACCCCAGCTACGCTCGCGCCAAAGCGCGAGCGTAGCCGCGAAGGCGGCCGACAGAATGAGCACAAGGACACCCGTAGCGTAGGCTCCGCTCTGGGCTTCCACTGACGCGCGAAAGATCAGCGTGATGATGATGTCGATGGCAAACAGTACCAAAATGAGCGGCCGCGATAGCGCAGCCCAGCGGGGGGCCATCCCGAAGCGCGGAAGGTAGCGCGGGATCAGGTGGAGGAGGCCCGCCATCGCCGACGCGCCGGCGAGACTAAGGATGAGGATTGTTGACATGTCGTAAACAGTACCGAAAGCGGGGCCAAGGTAGCGGTGCGCTAAGAAAGCAATGGCGCGACCGCTCGCCTTACCTCCTTCTCGATAATCCGCCGGAGCGATCAACAGAGTGGTGACCAAGCTCGAGAGAACCAGCATGCCGCTCATAATGACGGCCGCGCTGATTAAAAGCTTTGTGGTATTGGCTATGCGCTCCATCGGCAGCCCGCCCGCGCGCGGGATTTGTTCTCGATCTTTTTCACCCCCTTCGATGAGCGGCATAACAGTGACCCCGGTCTCGAAGCCGCTCAGACCCAAGGCGAGCTTGGGAAAAACCAGCAAGGCACCGGCGATCAGCAGCGGAAAATCGCCCTTCGCCGCGAGCGCGGAATACCATTCGGCAAGTAGGCCCTGGTGCGCCATGATCTCCCAGGCGCCGCGCCCAAGCACGACGAGATTGAGCGCGAGGTAAGGCAGAGCGGCCGCAGCCGCCAAGCCGATTGCCTCACTGAACCCTTTCAAAAAAACTATCGCGAGGACGGTGAGGATCACGAGCGTAACGAGAATCTGGCGCTCGCCGAGCATAGGGTGCAGGAACGGATTTTCGATGGCATGCTTCGCGGCATCCGCAGCGGATAGCGTCATGGTGATCACGAAGTCCGTGGCCGCAAAGCCGAGCAGGACCAGGATGAGGAGCTTGCCTTTCCAACCCTCGAGCAAATTTTCGAGCATGGCGATGGAGCCCTGCCCAGCGTAGCTGCGCCTAGCCACTTGAATGTACACTGGTAGTGCGCCGAACAACGTGACCGCGACAAGAATGACTGTTGCGATGGGCGCCACCGCGCCGGCCGCGAGCAGCGCGATACCCGGCTGATAGCCGAGGGTTGAGAAGTAATCCACGCCGGTGAGCCAGATCACCTTCCACCAGGGATGGGTCGCGGCAATGTGAGAGCTATCGTCGGCCACCGCCTCACCGCGCGCTAGCCACTTCCCGACGGTAGAACGATACTTGAGCGAAGGCTGGGATAGCTGTTCGCGAAAAGGAATGCGCGTGTAACTTCGAGGCTCGGGCTGTGCGCCGGGTGCATTCATATTACTCTCGGCTTGTTGACTAGGCACCGTCTCGTAACCCGCTAGAGGCAGGCCACGGTGAAATACTATTTAAGCGCTTGGAGTTTGATTGTGAGGGCCATACGAGTGTTTTGTACAGGTGTTTACGTTTAGAGCCGGTCGCTGTGGCTCAATCAGAGCCGAAATGTGGCTGCCGTGAAAATCGACGATGGAGATCCAACACCTCCTTCGATAACGATGTTGAAGTGTTTACCGAATCGCTGATTTCATTCTCATGGCCCATTAACTTTCTTTGGCGCCGCAAGAAGGGGGTATGAAAAGACCG
>DATIEH010000312.1:0-3257 GCA_035455905.1 Binatia bacterium
CGATCGGCGCCTTGTTGCTGGCTTTGTTCGTGCTCCAGGGGATTGTGCCTCTTTACGGATCGGTATGGCTTATCGCCATCGTCTACGTTATCTCCCGTCTGGCATTCGCCACCCGGGCGCTCAATAGCTCTCTGCTTCAAATACACAAGGAGCTGGAAGAGGCGGCCTATACCGCGGGACTTTCGCCTGTCCGGACCTCATGGCGTATTCTCGTCCCGTTGCTTCGCCCTACGCTCATGTCCGTCTGGATCTGGTCTGCGATCCTGGTTTATCGGGAATTGACTGTCGCTGTTTTTCTCATCAGCCAGGATAGCGTGACCCTCCCCGCGGTCATCTGGAGTTACTGGTTTTCCGGGGCGATCAATCAGGCGGCGGCGGTTACGCTCCTGATGACTCTGGCGCTCACGCCGCTCATCCTTATTTTCTGGTGGTTTGGGCGGCGCCAGATCGTGCCGGAGTCGTGAGTTGGAGAGTTGAAGAATGGGTTGTTGGCTTTTGGAGGGCAGAAAAGATTAACGAGCAGAAACGGCCTTCACACAAAGACCAAAAGGAGGGTTCAACGATGTCCGGTCGTGAAATAAGGATAGGCTTTTGTCTCGTTCTATGGATGACGTTTGTTTGTTGGTTTTCGATGACGAATGCAGCAATGGCGCAAGCGCAGAAGGGTCCAACCGTCGCCGAACTCGTTCAGGGAGCGAAAAAAGAAACCACACTCAGGGCCATGTGGGGCGCTGATACTCTCGACGGCGGGCCGGGGCTGCAGAAAATCGTCGCGGCAATGAACAAAAAATACGGGCTTAATCTTCAACCCTCGTTTACTCCCGGCGCGAACATGCAGGGAATGATGACGAAGATTACGCGGGAAAAAGCTGCCGGCCAGCCGGCTAGCAGCGACGTTTATTTCGGGAATCCACAGTCGATGCTACAGGCGAGCGAGGTCGATGTGTTGCAACCAATGAACTGGCGCGCATTTCTCGAACGGCCTCTGAAGTCGGATGGCGACTTTGATCCGATTACCCCAGGCAATACCGGCATTGCCATGGCTTCAACGCTGGTGGGGGTGATTTATAACAGCGATCGAGTTAAGGGAAACGATATTCCGAAAAAACTGACGGATGTCCTCGATCCGAAATGGAAAGGCAAAATCGCCTCCACGCCCTACGCCGCCGGCTTACGCGAGTTTGCCATGCCGGATCTTTTGGGCCGTGAGTTTATTTTTGATTATGCCAAAAAGCTTTCCAAGCATATTGGCGGACTGATGCGCTGCGGCGAGATGGACAAGATTACCAGCGGTGAATTTTTGATGCTGGTTCTGTCCTGCGGCGATCAAGAGGTCAATATCGCCAAGAGAAAGGGTATCCCGCTGGGCTACGCGATCATGGACGAGGCGACCCTATCGCACACGCGCTATGCAGCGGTGCCTAAGAATTCCCGCGCGCCCAACGCGGCCGCTTTGTTTATTTCCTTCTTGCACACGGTAGAGGGGCAAAAGCTCATGTGGGATATCGACGGGCTCGACTTCCATCTCTATCCCGAGTCGAATCAGAAAAAGAGTTTGGATGCGGCCAAAGCCAGAGGCGCGAAGTTCGTCGTCAGCTCGCCGCAGTGGCTCGGGAAGCACAAAGACTACGCCAAGACACAAAGCGAGCTCGAAAAAATTCTGCGGGGTGAGACGAACTAGATCAGATTGGTCTCTAGAATACATCGCCAATAAGTAGGGGCGGGTTCGAAACCCGCCCCTACTTATTTTCACCCTGCCACTGAGAAAGGCACAATGCCCGATCATTGCTCTGTTTCGCAATCGAAGACATCAGCGGTGAGTCACTTGTTATTAAGCCTGTTCGTCCCGCTGTTTTGATTTTAGGCGACCGATTTAGAGTCATAAACTGTGCTTCTTTTGTCCTTGTGCTAAACACAAGCGCCGAAGAACTGCCGGATAAGACAGCGCTCGCGGCTTGGTTTGTTGGACCTCGACGGTTGTTGCAGCATCTAATTACGATTGCTTTAGAATGGCATTCAAGCAGTCGCCCTTTATTTTTTATAGAGCTGCTTGAAAAATCCGGCGGATTCGAGTTCCTGCACTAGAGTCATATCGACGAAACTTTTCGGGTCAGCAGTGGCGGCCTTCGGGGTACGCGGCGCAATATCATCGAGCAACGTTTTCACGCCCTCGGGGTTGGGATACGGGATTTCCGGAAAGGCGGCATTATAGGCGCGGTAGGCGCGCTCCAGACCTTCGGGATCGCTGGTCTTGAGGTTTTTAGCGATCAGGGCTTTGGTTTCTTCCTTGTTGGTCTTGATGAAGTGGAGCGCTTCGGCAAATGCACGCACGACCTTCAATACGAAAGGCCGTCTCTCGCGGACGGTTTTTTCACGCGTGACGACCGCGTTTACGTGATAGGGAATTTTCAGCACGCCGATA
Source organism: Binatia bacterium (assembly GCA_035455905.1). GTDB lineage: Bacteria > Desulfobacterota > Binatia > UBA9968 > UBA9968 > DP-20. The sequence goes on from DATIEH010000312.1 coordinate 2,423, forward strand.
TCGGTTAAGTCTCTGAACCCCATCTTCTCCGCTTCACGAACCAGGGGCTCGCCGAGAAGCGTGAATTGCGTAATGTTACGAGAGAGCGCCGCGAGCCGCTGCGGATTCTCGCCAGTGGCAATGATTTGGGTGTCTCTTTCCGGATCGATGCCGAAGCGGCGGAGCGCCAGGCGAAGCGTCATATCCGAAGTCGTGCCGAGCCGGTTGACGCCTCCCGTTTTGCCCTTGAGTTGCTCCACCGAAGTGATGTCATTCAGTGAAACGATGTGATCGATGAATAGCGGTAAGTTGGTCGAGACCATCACCGTGTCGGCGCCCGCCAGATGCGAAGTCACCAGGGTCGCGGAAGGCGCAATGATGAAATCCACCTCGCCGGTGAGCAGCGCCTGAATGACTATGGTGCTCGCGCTGATGGCGATGACTTCGGCGTTTAGGCCATTCTTCTTGAAAAAGCCCTTTTGATCGGCGACCCAGATCGGCGTATTGGAAGGCGTGCTGCCCGCCCAGGCGATGCGCATGCGTTCCTGAGCCCATGCCGAACTTAAGAACGACACGCACACAGCGACGAAAATCATCAATAGCAACAGCCTACGCATGATATTCTCCTAAACGCCGGCGACAAGGCGACTATAACGTCCGTGTCATTTTACTTTCAACCGCGATTTGTGAACCGGCACAAAATTGGAAAAAACGTTCGGAACTTAGGTCAAGCCAACAATCGGCTGATTTTGACGATCACTTCCTCGATATCATCGAGAGAATTCCAGCGCGGTGAGCCACCGAGGTGGGGAGTGATGATCACATTGGGAAATTTCAAGAGTGGATCCTTGGCGTC
>DATIEH010000313.1:0-2307 GCA_035455905.1 Binatia bacterium
ACCAAGTCACTTGCCATTAATCCGAAGAGCGCGGCGGCGCACAATTATCTCGGTATTACGGCCAGCCAGAAAGGCTGGCAGGAAGCGGCGGAAAAGGAAATGCTCGAAGCGATCGCGGTTAAACCCGACTATGCCGACGCGCATTTTAATCTCGCAGTCATCTATGCCACCGCCTCGCCACCGTCGAAAGAACTGGCCAAGCGCCATTACGCCAAAGCCACTGAACTCGGCGCCGAACCCGACTCCTCCCTGGAAAGACTGTTGCGCTAGCGAGAGTGGGCAGAAGAGGTCAGCAAAGCAAAGACGGCAATCAGTGGCGCGGCTACTGGTAAATGCCAGTCCGGCCTCGGACCTAGCCCCGTCGATATAGATAGGCGACCAAAAAAATGAGCGCGCCGTCGCGTAGAATGAGCGCAACGAGTCCCGGGAGTGCCTGCAGAGGCGACCGCATCAAATAGATGTAGTAGTTGGAGATACTCAACAGGAACGCCACTACCAGACAGATCAGAACGCACAGGGTAACCGCTTTCCGGTCCATAACTAATCGAGTTTGATAAAAGGCTAGCTGGCAGAGGCTAAAGAAACCGGCTATAGAAAGCCAGCATTATTCCGTGCCGGTTAGCTCGACATTTGGACATCGAGCAGAAGAACATTCAACGTCGAACGTCCAACGGCAAATTGGGATACCAAAATATCGAACGCCCAACGTAGGGACGCGCTATGTTGCCGAATCTAGAGTCTAGTAGCCAGATCCTTCGGCTTCGCTTCCTGAAGATGAGCCACAGCGTGACCCCTTGCAGGATGGCAAGAAAAGAGCGCTACGCCGGTGCGCCGCCAAGGGCGCCGGGAAGAGGAGGGGTCACGTCAGGGGCGACAACAACTTGTTTCGGCGGTTTCTCAGGCTCCATCTTTTCGCCGCTTCGCGCGATGACACCCGGTGGCGGGTTTAGCATGCGGCCGTGCTTGATAATTTCTTTAATTTGCGCGCCATCGAGTGTCTCGAACTCGAGCAAAGCCTTGGCAATGGCATCGAGCTTGTCGCGGTTCTCAGACAACACCTTCTTCGCGACGGCGTAGGCTTCGTCGAGAAGCTTGCGCACTTCGTGATCAATTTCCTCAGCCGTTGCTTCGCTGTAATCGCGGGCACGGGAGATGTCACGTCCGAGGAAAACGTAATCCTCGTGGTCCCCATACTCGACCATTCCCATTTTCTCGCTCATACCCCATTCGCAAACCATGCGGCGCGCAGTCGCAGTCGCCATTTTTATGTCTCCGCGGGCGCCATTGGTTACATCGCCAAAAACGATCTCCTCAGCGACGCGACCGCCCATGCTGACAGTGAGACTATCGAGCAGTTCGGCTTTGCGGTTGGTGTATTTGTCCTCTTCGGGCAGCCACATGGTGCTGCCTAATGACGGGCCGCGCGGAATAATGGTGACCTTATGGAGGGGCTCAGTGTGCTCCAATAACTCGAGCAAGAGCGCGTGCCCAGCTTCGTGATAAGCGGTGTTCGTCTTTTCTTTCTCGCTCAATGCCAGACTGCGGCGTTCTTTCCCCCAACGCACCTTGTCGCGCGCTTCTTCGAGCTCGGCCAAAGTGATTCCTTTCAAATTCCGGCGAGCGGCAAGCAACGCCGCCTCGTTAATGACATTGGCCAGTTCCGCGCCGGAATAACCGGGCGTACCACGCGCGACCACCGCGAGATCGACCCCTTCGGCAAGTTTCACTTTCTTGGAATGGACCCGCAAAATTTCCTCGCGTCCCTTTACGTCGGGCAAATTCACCGTGATTTGGCGATCGAACCGGCCAGGCCGCAACAGAGCGGGATCAAGCACATCGGGCCGATTGGTTGCGGCAATGATGATGACGCCCTCTTGGGTGTCGAAACCGTCCATCTCAACGAGCAAGGCATTGAGGGTTTGTTCACGCTCGTCGTGACCGCCGCCGACTCCGTGACCGCGATGCCGACCGACGGCGTCAATTTCGTCGATGAAGATAATGCACGGCGCCGATTTCTTGCCCTGCTCAAACATGTCGCGCACGCGGCTGGCGCCGACGCCGACAAACATCTCAACAAAATCGGAGCCGCTGATGGAGAAGAATGGGACGTCAGCTTCGCCGGCGATGGCGCGAGCCAGCAGGGTTTTGCCAGTGCCGGGCGGCCCAACGAGGAGCACGCCTTTGGGAATGCGGCCGCCGAGTTTCTGAAACTTCTTTGGGTCTTTCAGGAACTCGACGAGTTCCTGAACCTCTTCCTTCGCCTCTTCGATACCGGCGACATCTTTGAAAGTGGTCTTGTTCTTTTCC
>DATIEH010000314.1:0-12596 GCA_035455905.1 Binatia bacterium
CAACACGGTGGTCGGGCTGAAGGAAATCGAGCCTGAGCTGTTGGAGCTGGCGCGGATCAATCGCGCCTCCGAATTCGACGTTTTTCAAAAGATTCGCTTGCCCAACTCCATTCCTTATTTGTTTGCCGGGATCAAGGTAGCGATCGTGTTGTCGGTGACCGGCGCCATCGTCGCCGAGTTCGTGGCCGCTAACGAGGGGCTCGGGTATTTGGTGCTCCAGGCGAACTATAATCTAGACACGGCATTTGCGCTGGTGATTTTGCTCATTTTGGCGGTATTGTCCCTTGGCCTGTTTTGGCTAGCGGAAGTCCTTCAGCGCAAAATGGCGCCGTGGAGCGCCGGCGTGCGGGAAGTCGAAGGATCTTTTTAGTGGAGCAGGAGGAATTCATGGGATTCATCACTAAGCGGTCCGGCAGCTTAGGTTACGCGATCATCTTTGGTGTCCTTCTGCTTTTCAGCCAAGCGGCGACAGTGCTACCTGCCGAGCTGACGCCCGCCACCATTCGCTTGGATTTCATTATTGGTGGAAAGCATGCGCCCTGGTACGTCGCCTTGGAAAAAGGCTTCTACGCCAAGCGCGGCTTGAATGTGACGATTCAAGCGAGCACTGGCTCGGCGGACACGGTGCGCACGATTGCCTCGGGCGGCGCCGATTTTGGATTTGCCGACATCGGCACCTCGATCGTCGCTAAATCGCGCGGCACGCCGGTACAGGTGGTCGGACAGTTTGGCTATGTGCCCGCCACGATTCTCTGGCGCGACGAAGGGACGATCAAGGGCATTCAAGATCTTGCCGGAAAATCGTGGGCAATCAGCCCCGGCCAAGCCCAATGGTATCTCATGCCGGCTTACTGCCGCATCAACAAGATCGATTTCAAGTCGATCAAGATCCAAGAGACGGCAGCGCCGATTCAGCCGGCGGCGATGGTGACGAAGAAAGCGGACTTCATCGTGATGTATCGCGCCTCCAACGATGAGATCGCCGAACAAGCGGCGGCGAAGGTCGGCGTCAAGCTTTCGCGGGTGTTCATGAAGGATACCGGGCTGGATATTTACGGCACAGGTCTGATCGCTAAGGATGACGACGTCAAAAAACGGCCGGATTTCGTCCGGGCCTACGTCGAAGCGACCCTGGAAGGTCTTCGCTATGCGCGCGATCACCAGGAAGAAGCGCTCAAGATTTTGCTCAAACACAAACCCGAGCTCGAGCCGACGCTCACCACAGTGCAGCTCAAAAACGCCTTGACCGAAGTGTTTTTGCCGCCAGAATCGGCAAACGTCGCTATTGGTTACATGAAGCCGGAGATCATGGACAAAACGGTGCAGATCGTCAACGATTACTTCGACGTCGCGCGCAAGGTTGCACCCAAGGAAGTTTATACCAATCAGGTCATCCGGCGATAACGAAAGCACGCTTCCCAAGGCTTCCCAGTGTCGCCGCTGATTGCCGTCAGAGACGTTTCCCGCGTTTTTACGAGCGGCGGAACAACCGTGACGGCGCTCGATCATGTGGGCTTCGAGGTTCAAGCGGGAAATTTCGTTTCAATCGTCGGACCGAGCGGTTGTGGCAAAAGCACGCTGCTCAAAATTGTTTCGGGTTTGCTGGCGCCCTCATCAGGAACCGTCACCGTCCACGGCGAACCGGTGCGGGCGCCGCTGGAAAACGTCGGAATGGTGTTTCAGGCGCCGATCCTACTCAAATGGCGCTCGGTGATCGGCAATATCCTACTGCCGGTTGAATTCGCCAGGCTCGATATTCCTAGCCACACGGAACGCACAAGAACCCTGATCAAACTGGTGGGTCTGGAAGGTTTCGATGAAATGTACCCGCACCAGCTCTCGGGCGGCATGCAGCAGAGGGTTTCGCTTTGCCGCGCTTTGGTGACCGATCCCCAGCTGCTATTAATGGACGAGCCGTTCGGCGCACTGGACGCGATGACTCGTGATGAGCTCGATATGGAGCTCCTGCGCATCTGGGAAGAGCGAAAAAAAACCGTGCTGTTCGTTACCCACAGCATACAGGAAGCGGTGTTTCTCTCCGATGTGGTGTTCGTCATGTCCGCGCGGCCGGGCCGGCTGTTAGAACAAATTGCCATCAATTTGCCGCGCCCGAGAAGCATGGAAATGATGACAGATCAGAAATTTGGCGGTTATGCGCTGAAAATCCGTGCACTACTCGCAGCGCGGGGCGCGTCGAATTCGGTGGGCTCGACCATGTGAATTCGCCGCCGACGTGCGCTATCATTCTAGATCTGTCTCTTCACACCGACCATTCAATGGCAAGCAAAGGATTAACCTACGCCGAAGCCGGCGTCAGTATCGAAGCCGGTGACGCGCTGGTGCGCCGCATCGCACCGATCGCAAAAAAAACGAGAACGGCCGGGGTATTGGCCGGTGTCGGCGGCTTCAGCGCGCTGTTCGATCTCAAGTCGACCCGATATCGCGATCCAATCCTGGTTTCATCCACTGATGGCGTCGGCACCAAACTCAAGATTGCATTCATGACCGGGATTCATGACACGGTGGGAATCGATCTCGTGGCTATGGGCGTCAATGATATTTTGACCCAAGGAGCGGCGCCGCTTTTTTTTCTGGACTATTTTGTCTGTGGCAAGCTCGACGTCAAAGTTGCCGAAGCGGTGGTGCGGGGGATTGCCGCAGGTTGCCGCGCGGCCGGTTGTGCGTTGATTGGCGGAGAAACCGCCGAACATCCCGGTGATTTTGCCGACGGCGAGTACGATCTTGCGGGGTTTGTTGTCGGCGTCTTGGAAAGGCGGAAAATGATTGATCCGAACAAAATCATTCCAGGGGATGTTTTGATCGGTCTGCCGTCTTCGGGCCTCCATAGTAATGGCTACTCGCTGGCACGCAAAGTGCTTTTGGAACGATCCGGTTTCAAGATTAACCAGTGGATTCCCGAGTTCGGCCGCACGCTGGCGGAAGAGTTGCTCGAACCGACGCGAATCTATGCAAAAATCACTCGTATGCTCTTCGACAAGTTCCCGATCAAAGGGGCGGCGCATATTACCGGTGGCGGGATTAGTGGTAATTTGCCTCGGGTGTTGCCTCCCGGGTGTCGCGCAGTGATCGACCGGCAGAGTTGGCCGGTGCCCGCGGTGTTCACGATGATTCAGAAAATCGGCGCGATCGCTCCAGATGAAATGGATCGTACTTTCAACAATGGGCTCGGTATGATTTTTATTGTCGGTAAAAAGCACACCGATCGAGTGCTGCAGTCGGTCAGGAAACTCGGCGAGCGCTGTTATGTGATTGGTGAAATACGCAAAGGAACCCGGAGCGCGATCATCCGCTCCTAACAACGCCCGATGGCAGAGAAACTTCCGATCGCCGTGCTCATTTCCGGCAGCGGCACGAACTTGCAGTCGATGATCGATGCGATCGCGGCCAAGAAGCTTGACGCTACAATTCAAGTTGTCTTGAGCAATCGAGCCGATGCCTTTGGCCTGGTTCGGGCAAAAAACCACGGCATTCCGACCGAACTACTCGATCACAAGTCGTTTCCCGACCGCGAAGCTTACGATCACGCCGTTGTCGACCTGCTGCGCGCGCGGGGTGTGCAACTGGTTGCGCTCGCGGGATTCATGCGCCTGCTCTCACCGGTCTTCGTAACGGCTTTCTCGAACCGGATCATGAACATTCATCCGGCATTGTTGCCGTCCTTTCCCGGATTGCACGTGCAAAAGAAGGCGCTGGAGCACGGCGTACGCTTCTCGGGGTGTACCGTCCACTTCGTCAACGAAGAATGCGACGAAGGCCCGATCATCATTCAAGCGGTCGTTCCGGTCTTCCCCGACGATACCGAGGAGCAATTGGCGGAAAGAATTCTCGAGCAGGAACACCGAATTTATCCGCGCGCGATCCAACTTTACGCCGAAGGCCGGCTTCATGTGGTGGGTCGAAAAGTGATGGTGGACGGTCTCGCCAGAGATGACTCGCAAATTCTTATCAACCCGCTGCTAGACGGATGAAGAAAGCCAAGCCGATTCTGGTTCTGCTTTTAAAACTGCTGGTCAGCGTCGGCCTGCTGGGATATTTTCTCGCGCGCATTCACATTGAACGTTTTCTGCAAACCTTCGCGACCGCGAAGTTTTCCTATATCGCGATCGCGCTGCTGGTTTACCTGGCAACACAAGCGGTCAGCGCGATTCGCTGGACGGTGTTGGCGCGGCCACTGGGCGTTAAAACGCCATTCACGGACATGGTCCGCTACTATTTCATCGGTATGTTTTTCAATCTTTTCGCGCCCGGCACCGTGGGCGGCGATGTGACCCGGGTTTATTATCTCGTGCGCGATGAAAACGCACGGATGAAAGGTCGATCGGTCACCACGATGCATGCCACAATGTCGGTTCTTATGGATCGGGCGATCGGCATGGTGGTCCTCGTCTGGCTGGGCGCCGCCGGGTTGTTGCTGTTTCCCTATTATGCCGTACCCCATACGGCGCGGGTCGCGACCTTTCTCCTGTCGCTGGGTTTGCTCGCCGGCGCACTGATCACTCCACTCGTGCGTCGCCTGCTGCCCACCGACAGTCATCAATTTATCGTCAAGCTGCGGCTTGCGTTCAGCGCGTACCGAAAACATTGGCGAGCGCTCGTTAACGCCGCGCTTCTCTCACTGACGATTCATCTGGTGCAGGCATGGATGCATGTGGTGATGGGGCGCGCGCTCGATTTGAATGTGCCGTTTTCCTTCGCGCTCATTGTCTATCCATTGGTGGGAACTTTTGCAGCGATCCCGATCAGTCTAAACGGCCTCGGTTTACGCGAGGGCGGGTATGTCGTGCTTTTGTCCGCCATCGGGATCGGCACTGAAAAGGCAATCGCCTTCGGAATATTGCTCTTCTTGGTCGTCGCCTGCGACAGCCTGATCGGCGGAGTTATCTATCTCTTCCAGCAAAGCGCCAAGCCCGAGGCAGAAGCGCTCGAGGATGCGCGCGCTAGCTAACGAGGTATTGACGGAAAAAAGTTGCGAGACCGAGAAAGGATAGGAATCCAAAGGCATCGGTCAGCCCTGTGACGATTATGCCGGCGCCGAGGGCCGGATCGAATTTCAGCGCTTTTAACAGGAGCGGAATGACCGCGCCCGCCAATCCCGCCATCAATCCCAGATTGAAAATCATCGCGCTGGCGAGCACCGCGCCGAGAAACGGGTTGCCTTTCCACAAAATAGCGGCCAATGCGATCAGGGCGCCAGCCGCAAGCGCGATGCAGATGTTTACCGAAACTTGCTTCACGATCGCTTTCCAGGCAGAGGCGAATTCCAACTCGCCCAAGGCGATGGCGCGGATAATGACTGTGGCCGTTTGCGTCGCGCCGTTACCGCCGACGCCGGCAATTACAGGCATGAACGTGACGAGGGCGAGAATTTCGTGCAAGGTCCCTTCAAAAAAGCCCACCACCGACGCAGCAAGGCTGGCGGTCACCAGATTCAAGAGTGTCCACGGCAGACGTTTTTTTACCGACCGGGAAATTGGCGTGAACACACGATCCTCTTCAGCTAACCCGGCCATCTTGTACATATCTTCGGTGCTTTCCTCGTTAATGATGTCGATAACGTCATCGACCGTAATAATTCCTTCCAAGCGGCCCGCTTCATCGATGATCGGCAGCGCCAAAAGTTCATAGCGCGAAACCAAGCGGGCGGCTTCTTCCTGATCCATGAACACATTGGCTTTGACGGGATCGGCAATCATCATGTCCGAGAGCGTACGGTCGCGCGGCGCGATCACGAGATTGCGGATTGGCACGACGCCCACCAGTTTGCCCGTTTCATCAATTACGTAAAGGTAAAAAAACGATTCCAATTCCCCGCGCTCGCGAATTTTGTCGATAGCGCCTTGAGCGGTGGTGTCGGGGGGAAGCGCCATAAAATCGGTTGTCATGATTCTGCCGACAGTGCCTTCGGGATAATTGATCAGCTCACGGACCGCTGCCTGACGCTCCGGATCGAGGAGCGCGAGAATTTTTTCGCGGCGATTGTCGGGTAGACTATCGATGAACGTCACCGCATCATCGGGATCGGCCCGAACGATGAGCCGCCCGATTTTCTCGTCGTCAATCAGTTCGAGAATATCCGGCAAAAGCTCCGGCGGCAGCTCCTTCAGCGTTTTGTCGGCGCGCCGCGAGGAGAACAGGATGTCAAAGAGCTGTCGCACCTCGAAGGGCTGCAGTCCCTTGAACAAGAGCGCGATGTCGGCGGGATGACTTTTGCCGATGAACCTTAGGATGCGATCCGGCGTGGCGGTGCGCAGCATCTCGCGAACGATATCGTAGTCAATGGGCGCGGGTTTCATGAGCGAACAGCAAAAGATCACTTTTCATAACGGCAAGGAGGTCAATTTGCAATTGCCGGATGCCTGATTCGGTCAGGTTTAAATCGCTGGCAGAAATTTGCTAGGGTATGGCGCGGGGATCCTCGGTGAGAAACATTAAAATCGACAGATGCGAAAGCATTCAGCCGCGGCTAGCGAGATGGCTCAGGCTGACCCTCTGGGCAAGCTTGTTCATCGGACTTGCGACTAGCAGGAGCTCTGCGGCGGCGTTCGCGCTCGACGGCGCGCGTCCGCCCTCATTTGCGGCAATCGCCAAGAAAACCATGCCGGCGGTGGTCAACATTGCCACTGCGCTCCAGCGTTCTTCTCGTTCCTCGAATGATCCGATCGAGGAGTTCTTCAGCCGTTTCTTTGGTGAATCGACATCGCGCGAGAACAATCTTCGGAGTCTCGGCTCAGGTATCCTGATCAACAAGGACGGCGAAATTTTGACCAATTATCATGTGGTTCGCTATGCGGACACGATCAAAGTCAAACTCGCCGACCAAAGCGAGCACGAGGCGCGCCTCGTCGGCAAAGACGAGCGCACCGACTTGGCGCTGATCAAGATTAGAAAATCCAACGGTAATCTGCCGTTCGCGAAGCTTGGCGCATCTGTCGCGCTCGAAGTCGGTGACTGGGTGATGGCGATCGGCAATCCGTTTGGCCTCGAACACACGGTTACGGCTGGCATCGTGAGCGCGAAGGGCCGGGTGATTGGCGCCGGGCCGTACGACAACTTTATTCAGACCGACGCCTCGATCAATCCAGGAAACAGCGGCGGTCCGTTGATCAATGCTCTCGGAGAAGTGGTCGGCGTCAACAGCGCAATTTTCAGCCAATCCGGCGGCAACGTCGGCATCGGCTTCGCGATTCCCATCGAGCTCGCCAAAAAAGTCATCGAGCAATTGCGTAAGAACGGTCGTGTGGTACGCGGTTGGCTCGGAGTGCGCGCGCAGGATATTACGCCAGGAACCGCGCTGTCGCTCGGCTTGCCTCGCGGCCACACGGAAATGGCGCTGGTGACCGAAGTTACGGAAAACAGTCCGGCGGCCGAGAGCGGCGTCAAGACCGGCGACATTATTGTCGAGTTCAACGGCAAGCCTGTGCCCAAAAGCCATGACTTTCCTGCAATCATCGCCGAGACTCCGCCTGGCCAGCGCATTACCATGAAAATTCTGCGCGAGAAAAAAGAGCAAACGATTGCGGTGAAAATCGGCGAATTGCCGGAAGATGATCCCAATCAACAGCTCGAAAGCCGGGACGACGGGCTTGGTTTGCGTGTCCAGCGGATCACGCCAGAAGCGGCGCGCCGCTTGGGTCTCGCTTCGACGCGAGGCGTACTGGTGCTCGAGGTTCAGCCGGACAGTCCCGCAGACTTAGCCGGTATTGAGCCGGCCGACGTGATTCGAGAAGTAAACCAGAGAGCGATTACCAATGTGAAGGATTTTGAGCGCGCTACCCGACAGGGCAGGCGTGGTGAGCGTATCCTGTTGCTTGTGCAACGTGGTGATAACGCGGTATTCTTCGGGTTGAAGCGTAAAGGCTAGGAGGATTCATGTTTGGACTCGGCGTCCCTGAACTGATGGTGATTTTGGTGATCGCGCTGGTGATTTTCGGTCCGAGCAAACTGCCGCAGATCGGCAGCGGGCTAGGGAAGGCGATCCGCGATTTCAAAAAAGGTGTAACCGGCAGCGAAGAAGAAGAGGCGAGCAAGGAAACCAAAAAGGAAGGTTCCAAAGACTTGCCCCGTTAGCACACCCCCAATTCCGCAAGTGCTAACGTTTCCCGTCCAGCCATCGTTCCAATAATTTATCTGTGCCGCTCGTGACGAGCGGAAATCCAATTGACCGCGCCAGCCGTTAAAGCTCGCGAGTCGTTTGAAAGGACTGCTTCTCTTTTCGATAGAGCAGCACCGTGTAGAGCGAAGTCTTGCTCAATTTGTAGATCTTCTCGACCTTGAGATTGCTGGTTTCGACGAACGGCTTGAGCTTCAAATCGGTGCGCCAGCCCAACCAGCGGGTCACCGGATCCAACGCTTCAGTGAACGCGCCTACAAGCGGTATCTCGCTCGTGAAGTGGTTGACCACGACGATTCTGCCCCCGGGTCTGCATACCCGTTTGGCTTCCGCAATCATGCGCACGGGATCCGGCACCACCGTCACGACGTGAAACGCCATCACATAATCGAAAGTGTTGTCCGGGAATTTTAAATCGAGCGCGTTCATCTCCATCAGCTTGAAATGGGACCAGCCGTTTTCCTCAATTTTTCGCTGCGCGCGCGCCAGCATATCTGGTGCGAGATCGACGCCGGTGATACTGCAGTGGGTCGGGTAGGCGGGAAATGAGGTTCCGGTTCCAGCGCCCACTTCTAAGACCTTCGCCCCCGCCGGTATATCGAGGTCCTCGATGACGCGTTCCAGCCGATTGTAAAAGATTTTGCCGAAGACTTTGTCGTAAACCGGGGCTAGCTCCGAGTAGAGCTTGCTCTCGTGTGCCTCGATATCTGCCATTTTTCCCACTAAGGCCTCCTGAGATTAAGCATCACGAATATTTTTTGGCTGCTTACTGTAGAAAACCGAAACGTCTCGCCGCCGGAAACGCCACTGTTTTCCCTTTTTGAACGCCGGTAAAATATTCTTCCGGGCGAATTCATTGACGGTGTCCGGGCTCATATCCAAGATCGTCGCAACCTGTTTGCTGTTGAGCAACTCGTCTTCTTTGTCCAACATAATTCCCCCGCTTTGTGTGCCAATCCCAGGTGAAAATTTCGTTCTATGTAACAACTTCACCCCAGGCTGTCAAGGCAAGAAAACGCTTGGTGCGTGTCGAACGAGAGATCAGAAAACAAAGCAGAATACGCGGCGCAACGAACGAGCGCAGCGTTATGCTTGGGCGAAAACGCGGATCGGCAATATCATCATGTCGCGTCCGGCAAATTGCAGCCGCTGTTGAAGCGTGTAAGGGGTGTGATTGTGGAGCACGCGTGTGAAGACATTTTCCTTTTCAAAAACCAGCTGGCCGCTAAAAAAGACAACGCGCGCAAACTCCTTAGCCACTGAATCACAAAGCGCTTCCAGTTCGGCGATGAGATCCACCCCCAAGGCATAGCGGTATTCTGCATACCACCCTAAGCAGTTCGCGTACTCGACAAAGCTCTTGAGCGCCTCCTCGGTTTTCTGTTTGAGCCCTTCTACTTCAGTGTGACCTTTGAATTGGCCAGTGTCAATGACGCCTACGGAAATGAACACAATATTTTTGAAATAATTCGGAAATAGCCGCTGAATATTGAGCAAGGTGTGCACCGAGATGCCGTCGAAATCGCGCACGATCAGCGCTGCCGTGGGAGCGTCGGGATTTTTTTGCGGCACGGGTTGACTCAAGTCGGGCTGAAACGGAAGTGTGAGCAGCGTATCGTCGAGGCTCTGGAGCGCGGTATTCACCCGATCGTAGTGCGAGCGAATATATTGGCAGCCAAGCACAAACAACAAAGTGACCAGCAAGGTCACCCAGCCGCCTTCGGCAAATTTCGTCGTGGTGGTGACAAAAAGAATGATTCCCGTCAGCAAAAGACCGACGCCGTTGATTAAAAATCTGCGCACCCAGGCGCGCTCGGAGCTGCGCACTTGCCACCAGTGCCGGCACATGCCCAGCTGTGACAGCGTGAATGTCAAGAACACGTTGATGCTATACATCACCACCAGAAGTCGTACGTCACCATGGCTGTAGACGAGAAATCCGAGGGAAGCCAAACCCATAAACCAGATGCCGTTGCGGGTCACCAGCTGATCGCTCAAATGGGACAGTCGGTGTGGCGTCCAGGAATCCAGCGACATGTTCGAGAGCACCCGCGGTCCATCGAGAAAGCCAGCTTGCGCGGCGACGACCAGCAATGCGGCTTCGGTCAGGAGGATCACAATGACCAACGAAGCCGTGATCCCCGAATCGGCGCCGAACAGGCCGCTAAAAATTCCGGAAAACAGACTCGCGTTCAACGTCCGCGCTGGCTCTTGTTTCACCTGGTTCAACAGATAGCAAAGCAAGATGCCGCTGGCGGTAAATGCGAGCGAAGTCGCCATGTAAAGCATGGTGCGTTTGCCGGTTGCAACGCGCGGCTCGCGCAGGATCTGGAGCCCGTTGCTGACGGCCTCGATGCCTGTATAGGTGCCGCCGCCGAGACTGTAGGCATGGAGCAATATGCCTAATGTCGCGAGAATGCCCAAGCTTTGAAAGTCGCGCGTCATTTCAGTGTAAGATTTGGCGACCACACCCGGTAAGTTTCCCACGTGTTCGCCGATGCCGAGCGCGATCCCAAACGCGTGCATGACGATGAACAACAGAAAAATCGGCAGCAGGAACAAAACCGATTCTTTGACGCCGCGAAGATTTAAAAAGATCAGCGCGAAGATCAGAGCGATTTGGGTGAAGATTTTAAGCGGCTGCAATTCGATGGGCAAAAAGCTGAACAGCGCATCCGCGCTGCTCGCGATGGAGATCGTGATGGTCAGCATGTAATCCACGACTAACGCCGAGCCGGCGACCAAGCCGGATTTTGGGCCAAGCAGCTTCGAGGCGACGAGATAGCCGCCGCCTCCGGTGGGAAAGAGCTCGATGATCTGGGCGTAGCTTGCCGAGATGACGAACACCGTGACGGCCATGAGCAAGGCCAGCGGCAGAGCAAGATAAAAATACTGGCCCAGTGCCAGATAAGCTTCTTCTGGACCATAGGCGGACGAGCTCAAACCGTCCGCTCCCAAACCGACCCAGGCCAAAAAAGCGACGAGCGAAATTTGGTGAAAGACCCGGGGATCGAGTGGGTCTTTGGGTTTGCCAAAGACGATGTGTTTGAGTGAAGCGGTTTCCGAAGTGGCCACGAGAATTGACGTTGATACTTATCAATATTATCGCCAATTGTGAAATGATGGCCTCTTACGCTTGGTGCTTTGGCCAAACCTCCGTGTTGTCGTCGCTTGCGCCGTTAAAAAAGTTCCTCTAGCATGACAACGTCTTTCTGCCGGCCAAGATCAGTACTACGGCTGTCATTCGACTGACGTCATTCTCCGCATGAGAAAAGCTCTCAAGCTTCTCGGATTCCTCAGCGCAACGCTGGTGCTTTTCTTCGTCGTTGCTTCTCTGGCCTTCTATCATCTGGTGCGGATCGGCGAGGTGCGCCGGTTTCTTATCGATGAAATCGAGAAACAGACCGAACTGAAGGTTCAGCTCGGCGGAGCAGATCTGGAGATCGGCTGGATCACGGGAATTGTCTTTCGCGATGTGGCCCTGAGCGAACGTGGCGCGGCGGTGCCGATGCTTACTGCTGAGCGTGTGACAGCACGAGTTGCGCTTCGACCATTGCTGCAACGGCAGGTGATCTTTTACGAACTTCATTTAACTCGACCCGCAGCGCACCTCGTCCGGGATGGCACCGGGCGCATTCCGTTGGTTGACAAGCTGCTGAACGTGCCGTTCTTCAAACAAGGTTCGAACGAGTTCAGTTTCGATCTGCGCTCACTTGTCGTCGACGGCGCCAATTTCGAGTGGAGAGCGGCATCTTCCGCCCGTGAACGCAAATGGCAGCTCATCAATGGTCGTATTGAAGTGCAACGAGTGCGTGGCCAACAGCTTCGGCAGTATTTTCAAAGCTTGTTAAAAAAGGGCCAGCAGGAGTTTCGCGGTCTCGCGCTGCGATTTGATCTGAAGACACTCGTGGTTAATGACGGCGCGAAAATGAACGTCAGCTCGCGCGGCTATGTGGTCCTGCCGCGAGAAACTCTGGATCTCCGACAGGGACGATGGAATGCGGACGTCGAGGTGGTGGATGTGCCAGCCGCCCTGGTGAAAGACCTGCTGGCGCCCGAGACGCCGATCCGGACGATCAGCGGGCATGTTGCCGAGCGCATGCATATCGAAGGCGATTCACTGCAGCAACTTCGTGCCAGAGGCGATGTTGAATTCAAGCAACTCTCGATCGATGCGCCGTCGATCTTCGCAGGCGCGCTTGAGCGCTCCGAGGGCAGAATAACTTTTGATGTCGAGCGCAGCCCGGATCTGTGGCGCTTCCAGCGTGTGGATTTTCTCACGCCCGACTTGCGTTTTTCATTGAAGGGGGAGGTCAGCGGTACGGCAACGAGCGATCCGCGCGTGCGCTTGAGTTTGTCGACGCTCCCCACGCCAGTCTCAGCGTGGAGAAAATACCTGCCGCTTAAACTGATTGGCGCGCCTTCATTTGAACGGCTGGTGGACTCGGTGGAGAACGGGCAGTTC
>DATIEH010000315.1:0-6212 GCA_035455905.1 Binatia bacterium
AAAGCTGGTGTTGATTGAAGGCATTGGACCGGTCGGCATGACTTTTTCCGATGCTCCCCTGAAAATGGAAAAATGGATTACCGAGCTGCACGAGCGCGGTCGCCGACATTTTCGCGAGTACACGAGCCTGCCGGCGGGCGCCAGCCAGCTCCGCCAGACGAACCCGCGGCTGAGCGAGAACACGGCTCTGGAGATCGCTCGCGCCGCAATGAAACAGAACGATCGGGGCAAATGGGTCTGGAAATTCGATCCGCTCCATCGCACCACGGCGCCGCAACCTTTCTATACGGCTCAGGCTCTCGAATTCCTGCGGCGCATCCAATGTCCAGTGCTTCTGATCGATGGTGAGCAAAGCCGTCAGACGCGCCGCACGGACAAGCAAGAGCGCTACGAGGCGATTGCAAATCACCAGCGCGTCACGATCAACGGCGCCGGACATATGGTGCATCAAGACAACCCTGATCAGCTTGCGGATGTCGTCAGAGATTTTATCTCTCGTTAATTCGGATCCGTCCAAGCTCTCGAGCCGCGAAGGAAGTTAACGCATCATCGAGAGCTTGACTCTTGAAGGGGATTTCAGGAATTATGGGGCGTGCTGATTGAGATTGGCAATCAGTTGTGCAACCCTAAACAGAAGTACGATTTTGATTCAAGGAATATCTTGTGAGCAAGAGCCGTTTGTCACGGAAGCATCGGACGCGATTTGAAAACGGCAATCGCGAATCCGCACCGAACGGTCAAGCGCAGCGTGCCTGCGAGGGCCAGACCGATCGGCCGAACGTGGCATTGACTTTAAAGCACTTCCACCGCAACGAGAACTCCCTCACATCCGCCGAAGGCAAGCGGCTATACTTGAAAGTCGGCGACGAGGTCAATCACTTACGTTATGAGGAATGGGGTATGGGCGTCGTCATGGAAGTGATGACATCCTCGATTCCCGGCGGCACTTGCCTTGCCCGGGTGCGCTTTCAAGATGGGCAACTGCGTTGCTTCAATAACGACCTCGACAACGAGACATGCTGCTATTACTTCGGGTTGCGTCGCTATTGGAATCCGACCCACGGAGTGGATGCCATTCGGGCAAAGTTTTTTTTACGAGGTTAGTTTATGCTGAAACAAATGAAACTGCTGGCTGCTATAGCGATCGTATTCGCGCTTTGCTTCTCATCGCCTGTCGCATATGCAGACGACCCCATTGAAACCGCCGGCGTCGCTATCGGGCTCACGCTCGGAAACATTATTTTTCTGCCGGTGAAGGCCATTGAAGTAACCATTGGCGCTGTTAGCGGCGCGATGTCTTTTGTTGTGACCGGCAATGGCGATCTGACAAAGCAGATTTGGCGCGATACCAGCGAAGGCCCCTACATGATTACTCCCGAGGTTGCTCGCGCTGCCATCGGACAACGTCCTCTCCTCGAGCAAAAATAAAAACGGCATGCGACATTGCTCGTTGAGCAAGTGCGCATGCCGTTTTTGCGATCGAAAGTCTACTTCAAATTAGTCTTGAAGAAATTCGTCGTTCTTGCCCATGCGTCCTTGGCGGCGTCGGGATTGTATCGATCTGCATTCGTGTTGTTGTTGAATGCGTGCTTGGCGCCCGGATAGACTTTGCAGTCAAATTTCTTGCCTGCTTTCTCCAAGGCTGCTTTCAGCGGCTCCACCCCCGGCATAATGTTCGGATCATCCGCTGCATAATTGCCCATCACCGGACAAGGTATGTTACTCACGGAATCAAGGGGATCGGGATTTCGTCCGTAGTAGACCACCGCGGCATTGAGGTCCTTAGACTTGGTGGCGAAATTCAGCGACTGACCGCCGCCCCAGCAATAGCCCACCACACCGAACTTTCCGTTGACGTAATTTTGCTTTTTCATGTAAGCCACGGCCGACGCCAAATCCTCGGCCACCATGCTCCCGTTCACCTTCTGAATTTCTTTGGTGGCTTCGTCGCTACCATTCCATTTGTCGCTCCCACCGATCCGGCTCATGCAATCCACCGCAATCGCCGCGAAACCGTCTTTGGCAAATCGGCGCGCCACATCCTTGATATGACCGACCAATCCCCGGTTTTCGTGAATCACGATCACAGTACCAAGATTGCTGCCATTCTTTGGCCGGGAGACGTACGCGTTCACGTTTCCGGCTTGGCCGGGGAATGACACCATTTCCGATGCCAGGCTGGCATCATTCGGATCGACGATATTATCTATAGTTTGAGCCATCGATAAAAACCTCCTTCAGCAAATTTTACTGGTCAATTTCGTCTCAGCTATAGCGAAAAATAATTTTCAAATCTAGACCTACTGGACGAAAATCGGCGGCTATTCGGAAAACAAAAACTACTGCGGCGCCCGAGGGCGCCGCAGTACAAACGTTAAGTGTCTACCTACCTGATCGGGAGCTAGGCGGAAGTGGAACTCGAAGCAGTGGAAGAAGATTTTTCGCTGCTAGACGATGAAGTCTCGCTTTTTTTACTTTCCGCTTTGGATTCTTTGGCTTCCTTCTTTCCCTCCGGCCTAGCATCCGAGGCCTTCGCGTCGGATTTCGTCTCGCCGTTCTGCCCCGCCTTGCGGGCGTAATCGGTGACATACCACCCCGTGCCCTTCAGTTGAAACGAAGTGTTCGAAATAAGCTTTTTGACTTTCCCCTTGCAGGTGGGGCATTTTGCCAACGGTTTGTCGGTAATCCTCTGCGTCGCCTCGAAGGTGCCGCATTTTTGGCATTGATATTCGTAGATAGGCATGAACCAAGATCCTCAGTTCCAGTTTATAATCTCAAGACTTAACCACTGTCCGGCAGCTTGTCAATCACACCGTTCCATCTCAAGCCGTCGCGTTGCGATCCGAGCCATCCTCTTTGATATGCGGTCCGCCGAACCCCTCCGAACGGTTGCCGAACAGCACCAGCGGCTCTGTGCCAGTATTGGTAATTTGATAATAATCTTTGGCCTCTAGGAAAAGCACCTCATTTTTTCGGATCGGCCGCTCCTCCCCCTTCAAGCCCTTGACCAGCCCACTCCCGGACAAAACCAAAAAGGTCTCGGGGTTGCTATGGTAGTGCATGTCGGTGCCGTCGCCGGGAACAAAGTAAAGCATCCACGAGCGGAAATTTCCGGTGCCAAACAGACGGATATTACGCTTCTTCGTCGCGATCATCTCATCGAGGTCTTTTACATCCATCGTTTCCTCCTCAAATAGACTGACTCGATTGTAGCGCGACTCTTTTATGTTCGGCAAGGCTCGCACACCGAGCTTGACAGCACTCTAGCCCTGCAATAGGGGTGACGGTGTTTGTCGCACTAATGCGTGTTCGAGGAGGCCGTCTGATGTTGAAATTGACCGAGTCGCAAGCCGCGGAGCTCGTCGCCGAACTGGCGCAGAAATGTGATCGGCGCTGGCAGGAGACCGTGGATCAGACACGCTTCATGAATGAGTTGCGCACTGGCAAGCTCAAGAAACAAACCATCCAACTCTTCTACAAAAACTGGGGCTCCTTCGTGCCGGTCATCAACTCGGTTTACACTTCGGCATTTTATCGCCACCTTTGGTTTTTCGTGAAGAACGTCGATTTGATGGAAGTCTATACGCAGAAAGTCCTCGACGAGTTCGGTCATCCCTCACCGCCAGGTCATATTCAGATTCTCATGAGCACAGGAAAGGCGCTCGGCCTCAGCAAAGAAGAAGTCTTGCTTTCACCGATGCTGCCGGAGTGCCGCGCGCTACCGGATTTTCACCGTACACTGATCAACGACGGCCAGATCCAGGAGTATTGGTTTTCGGTGCTGTGGGAACGGCCGTTCGGCAATTCCTGCCTCGATTTTTTCAAAGCCTTGACCATGCACTACGGTCTCACGACCGCGGAAGCGAGTTACTTTTCCAAGCACCACGAAGCCGACACTATGGATCATCTCGATCGCAAATCACACGGCGCCGTGACGCAGACGGTCCTGATCCGGTTGTTGCAGGAGGGAATCAATGAACGTCCGGGCTATTCGGCGGAATATTGTGCCGTCACGCCCGCCGATTTGAATGCACTCTTCATGAACGCCTGCTATGAAGCCACACATTAACGTAACCGCAATAGTAACTTTCAGATTCGTACTGAATTGAGATGTGACATTTGCGATTTGAAAATTTCGCGCGAGGCGAGGACCCCGTGTCTCTGGAAGAGCTCAACCGTAAACTCAAAGCGCAGAACCTGATCGGTTACTGGACCATTCCCAACACCAGCACGGGGGATCGCGAGCCCGAGGCGAGCTACCGTCCCTTTCTTTGGAAGTGGAACGAGATCCGCGCCGCTCTCGACGATGCGGCGCGATTCATTCGCCCCGAAGAAGCCTTCCGGCGCTTCATCGGCTTTCAACATCCTGAGTTGAAGCTTGGCACGGGGCACACGCTGCTCCTCGGCGCTCAAATGGTTCGGCCCGGTGAATTCGCTCCCGCGCACCGCCACACGATGGGAGCGATTCGTTTTGTGGTCGAAGGGCATGGCGCCGCAACCGTCGTGGAAGGCGAACCCCTACCGATGGAGCCGGGTGACTTGATCACGACACCGAGCTGGACGTGGCACGATCACAAAAATACCGGCGACACGCCGATCATTTGGCTCGATGGCGCCGATGGACCGATGCTGCACTATTTTCAAGCCGGGTTTGCCAACCCGTTCCACGAACCTCAGCAGGCCGCCACCAAAGCTTTGGGCTGGGGTCGCCAACTTTACGGAACCTTGCGCCCTCAGTCTGGCTCCACACCCATATCGAATCTTTACCGACCGCCCTATCGATATTCCTGGGAGGAGACCGAGAAAACACTCGCTTCGATGATCGAAGCACCGGGCGATCCGTACGACGGAATTTTATTGCGCTATTCGGATCCGGTCGGCGGCGGGTCGACCTTGCCGACGATAAACTGCGAAATCCAGATGTTTCGGCCGGGCGAACGATGCCATTCGCACCGCCACACCTATAGCGTCGTCTATCACGTGTTTCGCGGCAGCGGCACGACCTGGATCGGCGATCGAAAATTTGCATGGGAACAAGGCGATTCGTTTGTCGTGCCGCTCTGGCATTGGCACGCCCATGAAAATACATCCAAAGAGCCGGCGATTTTATTTTCGATCAATGACCGGCCGGCAATTGAAGCGCTCGGGTTTTTCCGCGAAGAGAAGCGGGAATAGGGATTAGGCAAAACTTAGGCTAAAGCTATAGAGCCAGACGAATTATGGCGTTTGCTGATCTAAGAGCCTTCATTGACGGTGCCGCGCGCATCGGCGAGATGAAAGTCATCGAAGGCGCCGACTGGAATCTTGAAATCGGCTGCTTGACTGAGCTGATGGCCGAACAGGAAGGCCCGCTCCTGCTCTTCGATAACATTGTCGGCTATCCAAAAGGTTTTCGCATCGTCACCAATGCGATCGCCACGGCGCGCCGATTCGCTCTCGCACTCGGTCTCCCGACAGAGCTCTCGAAGCTGGAAATTCTCAAGACCTGGCGCAGCAAGACGCGCGATTTGAAACCATTTGCGCCAGTGGAGGTTTCCTCGGGGCCGATCACGGAGAACGTTCTCCAAGGCGACCGTATCGATTTGACTATTTTCCCCACGCCAAAATGGCACGAGCACGACGGCGGCCGCTACATTGGCACGGGTGACATGGTCGTCATCAAAGACCCCGAGAGTCACTGGGTCAATGTTGGCACCTATCGATCATGCGTTGTCGGCAAAGATCGCCTGACCCTGTGGATCATCGAGCAGAAACACGGCAAGCAAATCGCGCGTAAATATTGGCAAGCCGGCCGCGCTTGTCCAGTCGCGGTTGTGCTCGGCTGCGAGCCCGCCACCTGGATGGCGGCGCCGTCGGCAGCGAGAGCGGGGGTCAGCGAATACGAATATGCCGGCGCGTTGCGCGGCGCGCCGCTCGAAGTCATTCGTGCGCCGTATACCGGATTGCCGGTCCCGACGACTTCTGAAATTGTTATCGAAGGCGAGATGCCGCCGCCCGAGGAAGAATCACATCCGGAGGGTCCCTTCGGCGAATGGCCGGGATATTACACCCACAGCGGCGATGAATGCGTCATTCGGGTCAAGCGCATTCTTCATCGCGATAATCCCATCTTGCTCGGCAACCCGCCGCTTTTGCCGACCACCGAGCGCTACGGTATTCCGCTTTATGCGGCGCGCATCTGGGATCATTTAGAGCAGTCGGGGATCTCTGAC
>DATIEH010000316.1:0-4269 GCA_035455905.1 Binatia bacterium
GAAAAAGATGCGCTCAAAGTGACCACTTCGGCAGGGGAGGTCATGGTCAAATTGCCCGAGGATGTTCGCGTGACCGGCGTAGAAGCCGCCAAACTCTCCGACATCTCCTCGGGAGAGTACGTTGGCACAACAGCGGTAAAACAGCCGGACGGAACACTTAAAGCGCTTGAAGTGCATATTTTTCCGGAAAGCTCGCGCGGCACAGGGGAAGGGCACCGGCCGTGGGACCTCACGCCCGGTTCGACGATGACCAACGCCAATGTGGAAAAAGTGGAACAAGTGCCTGTGGAAAAAACTCAAGAACAATTGTTGACGCTTAAGTATAAAGGCGGCGAGCAAAAAGTTGTGGTTCCTCCCGGCACCCCGATTGTGAAAGCCGTCCCCGGCGATCGCTCGCTGCTGAAGTCTGGAACCGGAGTTTTCATTCCGTCGGTGCGCGGCGCAGACGGAACCATCACCGCCACGCGGATCACTGCTGGAGTCGGCGGCGTGATGCCGCCCATGTGAGCAGAGCCGCGGCTTTTTCGCTCGAAGCATTCCCTTACATGAAGTGCTTGCACCGCGCCGGGTGGGTTTTTATCTGGCTTTTGTGTGCCACGCCGTTACTGGCCAATCCGTACCTCGCTAAACCTGGCGAGCCGCAATCGCCGATTCGTGTCGCTGCCTGCGCCATCAGTGGCGGGTTTATTCACCTCTATACTGCGCTCGATCATCAGCTCTTTGAGAAATATGGCCTGAAAGTCGAGTTTTTACTGGTCAGCGGCGCTGGAGTGTCGTTGGCGGCGCTGAGCGCGAACGAGGTACAATTCGTTTACTGCACTGCCGACGCGATGATTCCAAGCCTGGCGGCGGGGGCCGAAGTGAAAATGATCGCTTCTCCATTGCTCGGATTACCATGGGTCGTCATCGCTCGTAAGGACATCAAGCGGGTCGAGGATTTGAAAGGGAAAAGCCTTCTTGTGATGCGCCCCGGCGGCACCCAGGACAGGCTTGTTTCGGCGCTCATTCAAAAGCTTGGTTTCGGTGCGGAGGAGATTAAGGTTCGGCATACCGCAACCAGCGACCAAATGGATGTTTACACCTCGTTACAGAACGACTTGGGGCAGGCCGCGCTCGTCATGCCACCCCTCGACGCGCGCGCGAAACACGACGGCTTCAATGTGATCTATCATCTTGATGATCTCGATCTGCCGGCGCTTTACAGCAGTATCTTTACCAATGATCGGATCATGAGAGAGCGGCCCGCCACCGCGCAAAAATTCACGGCAGCCATAGCCGAAACCATTCACTTCGCCGAAAAAAATCCCGACAAAGCCAAGGCCAGCGTCAGCAAATTTTTGCCCTTTAAAGATCCGGAATCGGCCCAATCGGCATACGACACCTATGCCAAACGACTCGTCAATCGACGTCTGCTTATCCCCGCCGGGCGCGTTTTCAAAACTCTCGAGATGGCGCGCCAATCGGGCGCTCACGTGCGCCGCAAGCCTGCGGAGATTTTTGACAACAGCTTCGCGGAAAATTTGGAGCGGAGCGGATTTTTAAAAGAACTATGGGGCGGCGAAATCCCGGCCAAAAAATGGTGACATCACGCGCGCTGAAACAGCAGGTGAAATTTTTTGCCGCGCATCCGCGCCCTTTCCACGCTGGCGTTTGCCGCGATGGACTTCGTTGTATTAATTTGATCGGCATCATCGCGGGGGTTCTCCCAATGCGGTTATTGCTTGCCGGCCTGGCATTCTCTTTGAGCCTACTCCCCGCCGTCGCAACCTTCGCAGAAGTTGTTTACATCGGGATATCTACGCCAGGGCTTTATGAGCTGCCCACCGAGATCGCGCAGCGAAAAGGTTTTTACAAAGAAGAAGGTCTCGACGCACGCAAGGTTGTGGTGCGCACGAACCTCCAGGTCGCGGCGCTGATTGCCGGTGAGCTTGATTACTCGACCGTGAGCGGCATCATCGCCCGCGCGTCGATCCAGGGCTTGCCCGTGAAGGGGGTCATGGGATGGTTCGACCGGCCGCTCCATATTCTCATCGCCAGGCCGGGATTCAAGCGTTTAACCGACTTCAAGGGAAAAAAGATCGGCGTAAGCTCGATCGGTTCGGCCCCGCATATCATTTTACGCGAAGCTTTGGCGCAAGCAGGAATGAATCCCGATCGCGACGTTACGACCCTCGCCATCGGCGGCTCCGGCGAGCGTCTCGCGGCACTCATCGCCGGCACTGTCGATGCAACACCGCTCGACGTCGCTTACGTCGAGAAGGCCGAGAAACTTGGACTGGTGTCGGTTCTCTATTTCGGCGATGTCGTGCAAACCCGCCTCGGCGGCTTCGGCGTTTCCCTGGACAAAATAAAAAAGAATCCGGCGCAGATTACGCGCACCATCAAAGCGACTTTGCGAGGCGTGCGTTTCATCAGAGACAACAAAGCAGAAACGCTGGCGATCATGCGCGACTA
Source organism: Binatia bacterium (assembly GCA_035455905.1). GTDB lineage: Bacteria > Desulfobacterota > Binatia > UBA9968 > UBA9968 > DP-20. The sequence continues at coordinate 2,455 of DATIEH010000316.1, forward strand.
CCTCCACGTGAGCGCCGAAGGCGCGGCCAAAGTTCACGATTTTGCCATGCGCTCGCTCAACGTGGACGGGTCCGTTGCCAAAGCCACCCTGGATTCGGAGATTCGGTTGGCAAGAGAACAGCTCAAAATCAATGATGAAATCACCGAAGATAGACTGATGGACTGGCGCTTTTTGAAAGAGGCCCAGGCAGCCAAGTAATCGCCACTAGCCGTGACAGAAAGGACCACCATGGCTCAGATCAAGCATATCGCGATCCGTACGCATGATGTGCAAAAGACCGCAGCCTTTTACAGGGAGGCCTTCGGTCTGAAGGAAGTGGGCACTGGCCAGAGCGGTGTTTATCTCACTGATGGTCATTTGAATATTGCGATTCTGAATTTGCGTCCAGGCATGGATGGAGAGTCGATGAAACTGGGCGTCGATCACATCGGCTTTCAGGTCGAAGATATGGACGGAACGCTCGCCCGGATCCAGCAATTGGGCGGCAAACCCTTGAACGAGCCACACCGACCGGCAGCCTCCGATCCGGCGGCGCCTCGATCCTACTTCGAGATAAAGTGTCTTTGTCCTGACGATCAGGTCATCGATGTCTCGAGCGCGGGCTGGGTCGGCGCAAAGTGACAACTGCCACTCCTCGAGGGGCTGTAGTTAGGCCTAGGTCCGCTGCCGCCGACTTGTTTAAAAACAACAAAGGGCCGCGATTGTAAGAATCGTCTGGCAGGAATATATTCGGCGCAGCTCCCTGCCAAATGAACCCGCTAGACATCATCGGCCTGATCGCCTCCCTACTAAGCATCGGCGAGTTTACTCGGAAACTGATCACGTATCTGGTCGATCTCTTAAATAAAAAAAACCTTTTTTTCGGTGGGCTAAAGTGGGAAATTTCATAGTTTAACCTTCCCAGTTTATCCCACGGAAAACTCATCGGCCCAAGGCGCGACCATTTAACACGCACGCCTGGCTTTCGTGGATCTATTCCCCCGGTCAATCGTGATCGCGCGAGCGGCGTTTTCTTCGTCAGCTATCAAATCGGAAAGTGTTTTGATCTTGCTGCGGCGCTCTAAGCCGAGCTGCCCGAGGTAGCGCGCTAAGGAGTCGGCTAGATCCTGGCGCTGCTGTACAACAGGGATCAGCGCCTTTTTCGGCTTGTCGATTATAGACCGCGTGAGTAGCCACGCGTCGATACTGTCAAGCAACAACTTTTGTTTAGCGGCAATATCAATCAGCGTGCGTTGCTGAATGCTAACGTTACTCTCACCGCCCAAGTCATTGATCATCTCGTTGCGTCACGTAGCTAGATTACGAGCCAGTTGCGTGCGCTGATCTATGCGGCGCATACCTAACCGCTTCAGCGCTTCACGCATCTTATCGAGGCCGTGCTTCTCGGCGTTACCGGCTCGGGGGAGGGGAGTACCCGGCCCGGTTGTGACTAGGAAAAATGCCTGGCGGTTTTTAAGCCTGAGGCCCTTCGGTGAGGTGTGGAATCCAACGCCATCGGCCAAAGTTGAAGTAGTGCGGGCGGCCGGGCAGTTTCCTATGCTTACCGGTTTCGTCCCAAAACTCTAATTCAAGGAACATGGTGAGCTGCTGTTTCGCATTGACCGGGTTATGCTCCGCGATCATATCGGCAACGGTCTTGCCCTTCGCTTGTAGTAGCGGGGCGATTTCAAACCAGCCGATGCTGAACTGTTGCGGAACCAAAACCCACAGCTCGGTGCCGTCGTAGGCTGGGGCACATAGGGCTGGTTGGTCATATACCTTGAAGTTGCAAGCTACCTTGGCGCGCACTACGAGTGTAGACGGGTTGTGAAGCT
>DATIEH010000317.1:0-4392 GCA_035455905.1 Binatia bacterium
AATAGACGTCGTAAAAACTGTAGCGGCCATTATTCGATCACCACTTCATCGCGCTTGTCGATTTCCTTCAAACGAACCTGAATATTCTTTCCAGCCGGGGGCCGAACCGTTTTGCCGACATAGTTTGCTGCAATCGGTAACTCGCGCCCACCACGATCGATGATCACTGCCAGGTGAATCATGCGCGGCCGACCGAGATCGATCAAATGGTCAACCGCTGCTCGCACGGTTCGTCCCGTATAAAGCACGTCATCGAAAAGCACGACAATTTTGTTGGCGATATCAAACGGAATGCGCGTGTGGTCTATGGTGCCGCCGGGCAAAAGCGCGTTCAAATCGTCACGGTATAACGTGATATCCATTTCACCGACCGGTACGCTGACCTCGTGGCGTTTCTTAATCAATACAGCCAAGCGTTTGGCGATATACGGTCCGCGCGTGCGCACGCCGATAAAAACCACCTGATCGAGACTAGCGTAGCGCCGCGACATTTCTTTTCTAAAACGCTCGAAAATCGAGCTGATCTGGGATGCGTTCAAAATTCTCTTCGGCCGAATCTTAGAATTTTTCATTGCCTACTCGAATGAGGGTTTCCATCAGCAGCTGTGCGCCGAGAGCAATATCGTCGGGATCCGTCCATTCAAAGGGGTTGTGGCTGATGCCGCGTCGGCTGGGAACAAAAATCATCGCGGCCGGCGTGATTTTGGCCATCTGCATCGCATCATGGCCGGCACCCGAAGGCATGATTTCATAGTCGATTCCTGCGCTTTTACAAATGTTTTTCGTGAGACGGAGCAACCCTGGGTCGAGTGGTACAGGATTCTCTTCACGAATCTTGAGAACTTCAACGCCGAGTCCGCGTCGGCGTGCGATAACGCGAGCTTGTTCCTTGACCATGCGAGCCACGCGCGCTTTTGATTGCGCCAAAGTGCTCCGAATATCGATGGACAGCTCGACCCGTCCGGGCACTGCGTTGATGACTCCCGGTTCGATTTTCATTGCTCCAACGGTCCCGACGAGGCGGCCCTTTGCCATCGACGAATATTTCCGACAGACGGTTTCGATGTACCCGATCAATTGCGCCGACGCGACCAACGCGTCTTTGCGCATTTCCATGGGAGTGGTGCCGGAATGATCAGCCCGTCCTTTAAATACAATTCTAAACCGACTCGGCGCAGCAATCGAAGTGACAAGGCCGATTCGCTTACGTTTGGCTTCGAGCACCGGCCCCTGCTCAATATGCAGCTCCAAATAGGCCTTTAAGGTTTTCGGGTCGCGCTGAAGGAGCCGGAGATTTCGCGGCGAAATCCCCAAGCTATAAAGCACGTCGGCGAGCTTCGTGCCTTGGGGGTCCACAGCGTGGGTCAAATCCTTCAAATCCACCTCGCCGGCGACGAGGCTGCTTCCCAATGTCGAAAAACCAAAACGGCTGGATTCTTCACCGACGAAGCAAACGACTTCCAGCGGCGCGCGCACAGAAATGGCATTTTCACTTATGGTTCGAATTGCTTCGAGGGCGCCAATAACGCCGACGGGTCCGTCATATTTCCCGCCATGAATCACTGTATCCAGATGCGACCCGGCTAGAACCGCCGGTTCCTTGCGATCACTACTTTCGAGACGGCCGAAGATATTGCCAATTCCATCGATGTGGATTTTCAATCCGGCTTGGCGCATCAGATGCAGTAGCAACTGGCGACTACGGAGCTCTTTAATAGAAAAAACCAAGCGAGTGACGGAGCCGCGGTCACCAATGCCGATCCGGCCGATGGCGTTGAGGTCCCGCATGAGTCGCCGCTTGTTTACGGTCGGGAGTCTTGTCGGAACTGACAGCGCAGTAGCTGAAACGTGCTTCATGAGCGGCTCTATAGTAGCAGCTTCGAGCGCGACTGAAAATCTGCCCGATCAGGCGAAGATTTATTGGAAAGAGATTGGCCGCGTGTTATACGCAGCGTAGCCCATATCCGAAAGGTATCTCCATGAGTGAAGTATCCCATCGAGTCGCCGAAATTCTGCTCTCCACGGAATCCATCGCGGTTTATAAAGATAAACCGTTTGTTTTCGTGTCCGGCAGGATTTCACCCGTATATATCGACTGCCGCAAGCTTTTGTCATTCGCTGAGGACCGTGAATACATCGTCAATGCACTGGCAAAGGAGGCGGAGACCAACATTGGTTTGGACAAGTTCGATGTCGTCGCGGGCGGTGAAACCGCGGGGATCCCCTACGCGTCATTCGTGTCTCATCTGATTAAGAAACCGATGATTTATATCCGCAAGCAACCCAAAGGTTACGGCGGCACCAAACAAATCGAAGGCATTTTGGAACCGGGCAAGCGGGTGATGCTGGTGGAAGATCTGATTACGGACGGTCTCAGCAAGCTGCGTTTCAATATCGGCATCCGAGGTGCGGGTGCCAGAATGACGCACTGCTTATGTGTCTTCGATTATGCTTCGGATCGTTTGAACCAACACGAAGGAAAGCTGAACCTGGCGAAAAACGACATCGAGTTGCACGTGCTCGCGAATTGGGATGATGTCTTGGATACCGGCTTAAGCAAAAGTTATTTCAGTCAGGAATCGAGTAAGCAAATCACCGATTTTCTCCAGGATCCCGAGAACTGGGGCCGCAAAATGGGTTTTGTGTAGGCGACAAACGCTTCGCCGAGCTAGAGGCACGGTAATCCGTGCCTTTAGTTTTTTAGTGAGGTAAACGATGAAAACTCTGCTCCGTAACGCACTGATTGTCACCATGAACGAAAATAATGACGTTATCGAGCACGGCGCCATTGCCATAGATGGGAAACAAATCAGTTACGTCGGGCCAGCGGAGTGGACGCCTGCCGGCCCATTCGAGCGGATTATCAATGCCGAGCGGTTAATTGCGATTCCCGGGATGATCAATTCCCACTGTCACTCGCCGGCCAATCTGGTGCGTGGGATGATGCCAACGAGGCCGCTGGAAATCTGGCGTACCTATTATCGAGCTTCGCTGCGCGACATGCGCGAGGAAGATTTTTATGCGAGCGCGCTGCTCGGTGGTATGGAGATGCTCAAGAACGGGGCGACGACGGTGCTCGATCATTTCTTCGGTAATCAGGCGTGCCGATTTATGGGCGCCGGAGCCGCGATTCAAGCCATGCGCGATCTCGGTTTGCGTCACGTGGTCGCGCTAACGCTATCCGATAAAAATTATGAAGAGACCATCCCGCTGGAAAATCCGGCGCCGCAAGTTGGTGCAGAAATCCAACGGATGAGCGCGAGCGAAGCTAAGGCGACTCAGGCATGGATCGATGATTGCGAGGCATTCATCGAGACGTTTCATGCGCCCGAAAAACTGACGATAGCCTGTCCAGGACCCTCGGCGGTGCAGCGTTGCACTGATCGGCTTCTCGTCGGCTCGGCGGAACTGTCGCGCAAACGAAAGCTGCCCATCCACATACATCTAGCGGAGACCAAGCCGCAGGCAGTGATGGGACAGCGAATTTACGGTACTTCCTTGCTGAGACATTTGGATGAAATCGGAGTTCTCGATGAAACTATGTCATTGGCCCACGCCATATGGGTTGAGCCGGAGGACATCGAGCTTTTTGCCAAACGAAGTGCGACGCCGGTGCACAATCCGGCGAGCAATCTACGGATCGGTAGCGGTTTCGCCCCGGTCAAGGAGTACATCCGGGCGGGAGTGAAGGTTGCTTTGGGCACTGATGGCGCGGCGTCCAATGACGGACAGAATATGTTCGACGCGGTTCGGCTCGCGGCGCTAATTCATAATCAGGCGGGCAGCGATTTCAACCATTGGATTCCGCCGCAACAAGCCTTGGCCATGGCGACGCGCAATGGGGCGCGAGCGTTCGGGATCGATGCCGGCGCAATCGCGCCTGGCAAGCTCGCCGATATCGTTCTTTTGCGACGCGACGCCGCTGCGTTTACTCCGCTCAACGACGTTCTCGGCCAAATCGTTTTTTGTGAGAATGGTGCCTCGGTAGATTCGGTTCTCGTGGATGGCGAAGTCGTGGTCGAGGCACGTCGGCTGACCAAAGTTGATGAAGCAGAAGTGCTGCGACTCGCGACGCAAGCGCGGCTGAGGTTAGACCCCTCGATCGCGAGAGAATTTGCCGCAGCGAAAACGATGGAACCGAGCCTTACCGAAATGTACTTTCGAGTCTTTGGTCAGAAAACTCAATGAGCAAAACGGCTTTGAATGTTCTACCGGGTCAGCGTAACTGCTTATCAGTTGTCACTCGGCCGGACCTGACGACAGAATCTTCTCGATAAAGCTCGGGGGTATCATAACCGCGAATCACAGGTTCGGTAAGCACCCAGTGGGATTCTGTGGGGCTTTCATTGTCGGCGTTTAGCGGGCCGATTTCTGACGAAGCGGTTATGGCCG
>DATIEH010000318.1:0-12378 GCA_035455905.1 Binatia bacterium
AAATCATTCGTGTTTTGACCGGAATCAAACGTAATGGACTCCCCATTAGCAATACGTCGTCTTGCTATAGCGTCGGGCGGCTCAGAAGGAAGACTTTTCCGACAAGAAATCTGATTACTGTCATTAAAGAGCAGAGACACCAAAGCCATCGGCTCGATGCTCTCGATAGCAACGACCTTGAGTATCATTTCGAGATCACGATTGCTGCCGCCACGCAGCGACACCTGTCAAATAGTGCGATGCGCATGATCTAAAAATATCGCTTGGTGAAAGGACGTATCTTGAATTTGGGTTTGAAAGGGACAGCGCCAGATGTCAGAGCCTACCCGAAGGCGAACGGCGTCACCGCTCGTGGAGGCGTTCAAGCCATGTGACGAGTTCGCTTTCACGGAGACGCCACTGGCCACCGACCTTGAAAGCGGGCAACTCTTTGCGCTGGATCATACGCTGCGCGGTTCGCTGGGATATTTGCAGCGTGATGGCGGCCTCTCGGAGAGTCAGAAAACGCAGAGGATCGATATTGTTTTCCATAGGCAAACCAAGTTGAGCAACGTCAATGCCATTGCCCTGCCGAGTTCCTACCAATGCTATACAGGACAACGCTGATGTCCTGTTCATGCTGGTTTCCCTCGTTCAAAAAGCCATTATAATTTTCGGCCCTTCGTGGCTTTACCTGTAGATTTTACGGGATTACCACCATCTTCAAGTCCACGAGTTAGCGAGCCGTTGTCATCTTCATTTTTTTGCAATCCTGAAGGAAGATTTCCGTTCTTTTCAGAGAACTGCTTGAGGCCAAAGGGAAGTTCACCGGCCTCGCGGCCATGTTTCTCTTTTGCCTCAACATTTGGTTTGCCCTTGCCTTTACCTTTTCCGTATGAGTCCGCTGGCAAGACCGCCATCATGCTGAAGATGATTGCCAATGCCGACAATCTTACAAAAGTGGCATTCATACTTTTTCTCCTTAAGATTACATGCTTGATCGCTTATCTGCCGTGCCCCATCCCAACTCCTCCGCCACTACCGTGGTTACCTCCCGATGCGCCATATTGATTCCCGTTGCCCGCGCCCGTGACGATGCCATTTGTCTGACCTATCGATCGACCGGAACCGCTCACAATGCCGCTCCCGTTGGAGCTAGAATATGTGCCCGCCGATCTGCCGGAGGCGCTTACGATTCCGCTGTCTTGAGATTTGCTTCCTGAAAAGTCATTGCCATTCCCTTTACCAGTGAAGGTAGTCGAAGATTTTCCAGTGGCAGTGGTAATGCCTTTGTTGGTCGTACTGGTAGTAGTCGTGCTCGCAGGCGGCGTCGACGCAGGCTGCTTGCCGCTCATGAGTTGACCGAGTTTGACATTATACTTTTGGGCAATTTGCCCCCAACCCATCCCATCGGCGCGCATTTGCAAAATGCCAGTGGTCGTCGTCGTGGGGTCCCCGGGAGTCATCTGTCCGCCCGCCAACGCCGTATAAAGCTGCTGGGATGTCGGTTGGGTGATCCCTTGTTGGCTTAAGCTCTGCTGGGCTAAAGCCAAAGAAATCTTCACATTCCCGAATCCCATCTTGCCGGTTGGAAGAGGCTGGGTGGTCGTCGTTGTCGTATTTGTTTGGGGGTCTATAGTAGTAGTGGTCCACTGCCCGTTTCTAAGGTCGTTCACCACCTGCTGCGAGTTAACGTTCTTAAGAAAATAGCTGTACTCATTGCTGATGTTCGTAGTTGGCGTGCTACTCCCGGAAGATGTCTGCGCGAAGGTCAGCGCTGGAGCCGCCGTCAGGATCACTAGCGAAACAGCAATCGAGAAAAAATGTCGTACCTTTTTCATAAAGAACCTCCTCTTTCTGTCTACGCTTTGTTGAGAATTCTTTCGGTCTGCATAATAATTTCCGTAGCGGTTGCTCGGTCTTTAAAAAATATTCCGTCCTTGGCAACCGTGCGGATTCGGGTGGTCTTGGAGCTTATGGCCTCCAGTTCGATCTCGATCTGACGGTCGACTCCCTTCGCTTTTATCGCCTTACCCTCATCAGTCTTCTCTGGGGGTTGAACTTCCATTCCCATTTCATTAAGCGCCCTTAGTGTGGCCTGCTCGACCCGCGGCAGAGGCGCTGTAAAAGTTCGGTAGGCGACCCCATCCATAGTGTATGAAACTGCGGTTCCCGTCGTGACGCCAGCACCGACGCCTAGAAGAGTCAGAGCTATAGGAGCAGCGCAGCCATTCAAACAAAAAATAACTGCGGTAATTAGCAAAGCTCTCATTGATTTGTGCTGCATGGTCCATCGCTCCATTCGAAATTGTTCGGTGATTCTCGTCATCCGCAAATCTCGATCGGTCCGAGCCCGGACTTTTAATTCCGTTGATACTGATGAGAAATGATCCCCTTCGAAGGACCACGGCGTGTAGGAAGATGAAAATATGCAATCGCGACTGTTGCCGGTTTCACCATTTGCTCCCTGACACCCATGGTGACCATCTGGGGTAATCAGTTCATAGCGTCAACGTCGGATTGATAGAAAGGCAACAATCATACCAGGATAACAAAAGGTATTTTCTCGGACTCTCGGGTGTCCGCGTGTTGGCTACGGAATACGTGGCAGAGAAAAAACTAAGGGATAAGGAAAAAACTTCTATCATAGTTGTCACCGCCGAGGGCAGCGACACCCCGACGAACGTCTTATCTTCGCGTTGAATTTTCGCTTCTTGAGAAATGTTTTATTGCGCATTGGTTTTTAATACCCAACCCTCAACGTCTTGAGAGTAGAAATAATCGGATTCATTGATGGAGCAAACGACTAGAATGGCGTCTTTTGACAGTGTGCTGTTTGTTTTGCGGCCATTTAGCTTGCCTTGGAATGCCGTAAGGTTTCAGTTTCAATTGCGGCATGGCTGTATGTGCCGAGCGAGGGTCATTAAACGACTCGACGCCTTACACTCTCTCATCAAGATAAGACAGATAGCGACAAATAGTTCCGGTGAGAGATTCTTAGGGTTCTCGAAAGCACTTTCCCTTTTTTCTCTATCCAGGTCACCTACATCGCTATTGGCAGAAGCCTGTTAAGCACGGGCCATTTGCGTTCCTATATTTTCACTGTCCGCCATGTAATTTTGCCGAGAACATGCACGCCAGTATCAGGGTCCTTTACCCAAATTTGGCGGATTATTATCGTTTGCTTCGCCGGCATACCGGTTGCTCTATCCGCTATTAGGAAACCAAAAGGCCAAGCAATATCGAGGAGGCTAGAATGAAAACCCAAATGATCAACGGCAGAATTCTCCGGTGGGCGCTGATTGTCACGAGCGCCGCGGCGATCTCCGGTTGCGCCGGCGGGCCGATCACCACGCGAGAGAAAGGCGTTGCCATAGGTACACTCGGCGGCGCGGCTGTCGGGGGAGCGATTGGTAGTGCTTTTCATCGTCCCGGCATGGGCGCGGCAATCGGCGCAGGCACCGGGTTGGGAGCTGGCGCGCTGATCGGCGATTACATGCAAGGACAAGAGCAAAACGACGATTAGTAATTGACAGCACAATCGCCAGGATTATTTGAAAACGAATCTCCAGCTGAATAACCAACAAAGAAAAAGGAGACCTACTTATGAATCGCTCAAGGATCTTAGTATTAGGAGGATTGCTGACCGCCACCTTAATTGCTCCGACAAATCCAGCACTGGCTGATCGCAAGCAACACGTTGAACATCATGCAAATCCGGGGAAACACCTGGGTTGGGACAAAAGCACGGGAAAGAAATTCGACGAGCATGATCGGCGCTATTATCGGCACCCTGATCCGCGGTTTTATCACCGGGATAGCTTCCGTAACGCCGATCTACGACAGGATTACAGTGAGCTGAGGAAAGATCGCATGGAACTCCATCATGATCTGCGCAACGGTGCGAGCAAGGCTGAAATCTTGAAGGATCGCCAGGAAATTCGAAGCGATTTAAAAGACATCCACAGCGATCGTCTGGATCTTCGGCACGGTAAATAAAGCTCGACGCGACGGGGCGTGAGCTAGGCAAACGATAAAGTTTCATCAAGTGCTTCATTCGATCACATCACCCGATCGTCCGCTCTAGCTGACGGTCGGGTGGTTTATTTTCGCCCCTCGCATAGCCGTTACTCGATAATTCGATAACATTAGGAACTCACAATGACCAAAGAAACAGACAGCTACAGCTACGAAATTACTCTGCGCGCCGTGGGCCAAGCACTGGAAGCTCTAGGCGTTGAATCTTTTGAGTTGGTTCTCGACGGCGATAACTTTGTCGTTTACGGAGGCTCCGAATCGAAGTTAACGAAACAAAGGCCTGCAATAGCGAGGCGGTTTGGATTTTTGGGACGCAACCGAAGCAAGGTCGTGAAACAGAGAAGATTTTATATCAGCGGAATGCGGCTCCGCCGAAGCGATGTCAAACGTCTCGACGACCAGAGCAAAAAATTTAGGATCAGTGCTAAACGTTTCCCCGATACCGATAGACTCTCACATGCTCTTCGAATGATCGGGGCGCACGTCGACAAAACGGGAATCGTTTTACTGGGGATTCAAAGAGACAAGGGATTGTTTACCGTTTGGCACAAAGCCCGTAACGGAGATCGCCTGAACGAAATCTTCACGCAAGCAAATCTTTATGATTTATGGGTGCACCTTTACAAACAAAGAAAAGGTGCGAAATTGAGGCCGACCGGTACAAGTTGAGGTCCTCTTCGTAGTGACGCGTAAACCTCGGTCGATTCGCGCGGTATAAGGCTCGCCTGACGTGGTGGCCATGACCTTAAAAGCTGTTGTGATCAGTCAATCCGAAAAAGGCCGAAAGTGCTTCTGTATATTTGAACACGCTATGTCGAGTCAAGAGCCGCCGCCTGGTTCGTTTACTTTGCCCACAACTTTGCTAGAACTATATGTCACTATGTGTTCGTATCGGTAAAATCGCCCTCCGAAAACCACGTTAAACGCTTGCATAGATACATATAGCGACCGATAGTGACACAGTCTCGGTACGGCAAGAGCACTGAAAATCCTCATGTCGGGCCGTCCAAGACGAGTAGAAACTTCGCGATTGCACTCGCGCCAAAGCCGAGATCTCATTTTGTTCGGAATGACGCATTAAGCGAAGTGTCGTTCTGAAATCGGCTTGACAGTTTGGGAACCTCTCACTATGTTGCAGACGATTAAGCGCGCTATCTCGCTAGCATCATCTTAATTTTCTGGGGCCAAGTTAGAATGTCGGGCAAGTTTCTCATTTTTGTTTCATTGATCATCACCGGTTGTGCTCCGGCATTAAAAGAGGATCAGGCGAAGACGGAGCCGCGGAAAACTTCTGCAGCAGCAAAAGTATCTCCCGCCGACACTGCGGTTGTGCTCGGCGTGAGGAAAGAGCCGTTACAGCCGCCTCCCTCCGGACCGCGGCCTAAGTTTGTCACGCCGGAATCTTACTACGAGCCGGTGGGCCCATTTTTCTTTTACGTAGAGACTCTGACCAGCACCGGGCCGAGCAATTACGGTTTGACGCCGACCCAACCGTGCGTCCAGAGCGGCGTGTTCAAACGTGGTATGCGCATGGTCGTGCGGTTCGAAATTCTTGATACCAAAACGGGCAAGCGTGTGACCGACAAGGACGGCGCGACCATCAAACTGGTTCTGCCGCATGGCCAAGAGATACCTGCGCGATGGACAATTCGCGGCGGTGCGGCAGCCATGCCGGACTCCGCCTGGATGTGGGATACATCGTGGGATATCCCACCCGATTATCCGATCGGCTCATTCGATTATCGCATCACGATTGCTGCAAAGGATGGCCGAGCGGCTACTTTCACTCCGCCAATCCAGAAGGCCACCACCGCGGACAGCCGCGTCCGAATTATCGATTAGTCTAAAACATCCGTGATCCGCAGCTTGAAAATCGTCCTGTTTGTGGTGCTGCTCGCGGCGAGCGGCGCAATCGCGCTTTACGCGGCCGGCCGTGCTCCCTCCAGCGCGGTGATAGATTCTTCGAAAATCGTTCAGAACGGGAAAATTCAACTGGTTGCACAAGCGTCCGCGAGCCAAGGAGGTCAGCCGGCGCTGAAACTTCTCAAAGTCGAACCGGTGAAAGGTTATGTTGGTGATCCATTTACTGTGAGCGGCGAAGGCTTTGCCGGCGGGACAACAATTGAATTTTTTTGGAGCACGGTGGAGCCGAGTTATGTCACCAAAGTCTTACCGGATAATCTCGAATACCACGAGCGTAAGTACGACGAGAAACGCATCGTGCTGGGCCGAGCGCGGGCGGATGCTCAGGGGCGGGTCAATGCAAAATTCACTGCCCCGGAAGACTTCGGTGAAGTTCATGATGTATTCGCCGTTGTCGAAGGTCGAGATCTGGCGCGCGGCGGCTTTCGTATTTTACGCAGCGCCAACTTAACTCCGAAGGCCGGACCCGTGGGCACGCCGATTACGGTAACCGTGAAGGGAATCGGGTGGCGCGGTTTCGAGCAATTTATGGCGCTGCGGTATGACAATAAATATACCGGTGAAATCTCCGCGGTGACCACGAAGGGCAGCGCCGTCTTCCAAATTCGAGCCGCCGGCGAGCCCGGTAAACATATCATCCAACTCAACAACAGCACCGCCTATTCGCCAGGCGCCTACCTCAACACGCAACAATCTCCGCAGGCCTATATTTATGCGCATCTCGATAATCAGCAGGAGTTTCGTTTCAGCTTCGATATCACTACCGATAACGAAATTCCTCCAGACAAGATCGAATGGCCGGAGCAGGGCCGCGTTGCCGTGCTCAAGGGCGATGCGCCGCGCACCACGATGAGCAGCAAATCGGTACTAGGAGCGGCCACGCTGATGCCTGCGTCAGGGGCGGTGAACACCAAAACCATTCTCAGCGCAAGAAATTTGCCGAGCAATACGGATGTTGATGTTCATTTCGTTACGGCGCGCGGCAACCGTATGACTCCGAGCGGATGGAATCTCGATTATGTGCCGCTTGGCAAGGTTAGAACGGCAGCCGATGGATCACTGAAAAAGACCCTCACCATGCCGGACGATCTCGGCGGTTGGCACTTAATCAGTATTGCAACACAGAACCGTGTGCTCGCGGAAATACCGTATTATCTCGAACAGAGTTTGGTGAAAGTTTCGCCACGGCGGGTGAAGGTCGGCGAAACCTTCACAGTACAGATCAAGGGCGTCGGCTGGACCGAGCTCGATAACACGTTGGCGGTGACTTACGACAACGCTGTCCTGGGATATGCTTGCGGTTTTAACACTAACGGTGATGTGACGGTGAACCTGGTGGGCACCGGCCGCCCGGGGATCCACCTGATCGATTTATATCCAGCGATTTATCGCGGCAAAGACCGGGTGCCGTGGAATTACCAGACGCCATTTTTAACTTACGCCCGCGACTTTCCTGCCTTGCCGCACGGCTACCGACTGCCGGCTTACCGGCTCGCAATCGAGGTGATTGAATAATCTGGGTTCGGGGCAAACCCGTTAGCACCAAAACGAGAAAGGGCTCCCATTCGATGGAAGCCCTTTCAGGGGCGTGATCACGCCGCCGCAACCACTCAAATTTTATCCGCTGGCTAAACGGAGCGTCCTTCTAGTGCCAGCCTGGTCGTCGTTGCCTGTCAGTGTTGAGCCTCTTCTTATAGCGGCTGCGCTAATGCGAAGCCAACCTTCCGGGGTTCTGCGTGAAGGCATAACATCTGGCAACTGGAACCAGCGTTCTGCTCCATTCACTTTCGGTGCTTTTTCTAGCCAGGCGGCGTTTCCTCTCTCATTCAGTGCACCTCCTGGCGTGAAATCGAGCAACCTACGTGCCATCAACGAAATCGAAATTTTTGTATAATTAGTGGCATTCGGGTCCTAGTGTTTATCCGGTTACCTATTATTTCTGCGAAAAGGACTCTAACAATTTCTAAGAACTCGGAACCTGGAACTCCGACAAATGAGCGACTCATCGAAGATCAATAATTTCCATTGGTGGGAACGCGGCATCATTTACCAGATCTATCCGCGCTCCTTCATGGACAGCAACGGCGACGGCATCGGCGACCTCGGTGGCATTCGCCAGAAGCTCGACTATCTCGAGTGGCTTGGTGTGGATGCTATTTGGATTTCGCCGATCTATCCGTCGCCGATGGCGGATTTCGGCTACGACATCAGCAACTACACCGATATCGACCCGATCTTCGGCACCCTGCCGGAATTCGACGCGTTGCTCGCCGATGTTCATGGGCGGGGCATGAAGCTCTTACTTGATTACGTGCCGAATCATACTTCCGATTGCCATCCCTGGTTTATCGATGCGCGCACATCGCGCTCAAGCAAACGACGGGACTGGTATATCTGGCGCGACCCGGCTCCGGGCGGTGGGCCACCGAACAATTGGCGGGCAAATTTTGGCGGCGACGCCTGGGAATGGGACGAAAAAACCGGACAATACTACTATCACGCGTTTTTGAAAGAACAGCCCGATCTCAATTGGCGCAATCCGCAAGTGCAGCGCGCCATGCTCGATGTGCTGCGCTTCTGGCTCGATCGCGGTGTCGATGGCTTTCGCGTCGATGTCATGCACCATTTGGTCAAAGACACAGAATTCCGCGACAATCCGCCTAATCCGGATTTTCGTCCGGGCATGTCACCCTATCGCGAGTTGCTCACTACTTACACAGCAGATTTGCCGGAGGTGCAAGAGATCGTCGCGATGATGCGCGGGGTTATCGAAGAATATGACGACCGTATGCTGGTGGGCGAGATTTACTTGCCCGTGGAACGGTTGATGGCCTATTACGGCGCGAGTGGGCGAGGCGCTCACTTGCCGTTCAATTTTCAATTGATTCGATTGCCCTGGGAGGCCAAAGAGATCGCTACTGCTGTCGAGCGGTATGAAGCGCTGCTTCCTTCCTATGCCTGGCCCAACTGGGTGCTCGGCAATCATGACAAGCCGCGCATCGCCACGCGTGCCGGAGCGGCGCAGGCACGCATCGCGGCGATGCTGCTATTGACGCTCCGCGGCACGCCGACGATGTACTACGGTGATGAGATCGGTATGCGAGACGTACCGGTTGCACCCGATCAAGTGCAAGATCCGTTTGAAAAGAATGTTCCAGGGTTAGGTCTGGGACGGGACCCAGTGCGGACACCGATGCAATGGAGCGACGCACAATGGGGGGGATTTACCACCGGTATTCCCTGGTTGCCTCTCGCCGATGATTTTAAAACCATCAACGTTTCTAATTTGAGGCAAGAGGCCAGTTCAATACTCAATCTGTATCACCGCCTGATAGACTTACGCCGGAAAGAGCCGGCGCTATCCGTGGGCGACTATGCCGCGCTCCCCGCCGGTGACGATTTGATCGCGTATATGCGAAAATCAGCAGAGCGCCGATTTTTAATCGCGCTCAATTTCGCCGGACAATCACGCAACTTCAATGTCGGCGAGTTGCAGGCGCGGACCGCTTTACTGCGGATTTCAACTTACCTCGATCGTGAGCACGAGCGAGTTGGGAACGAGCTTTTGCTGCGTGCCGATGAAGGCGTAGTCGTTGAACTGGTATGAACCGAATTGCCTGCCATGGCTCGCTGGAGTAGCTGTTTCGTTGTAGGCGCAGGCCGTCACAGCGCTCGTTTCGAAGTCAAGAAACTGAGTACTACAGTGACGCTTTAGGAAAGCTCAGCGCGTCGATTTCGAACTTTCTCAGTTCTGGCTGCACTTGGCCGGTGAAAAGCTTGAGCGAATTAAGCACCTGTGTTTGAGTGAGCTCGCCAAAAGTAAATTCGCCCAAAAAAGTGTCAGCGCCGGCTTGCCTGGCGATCTTCTTGATTTGATCGGTAACGGTTTCGGGTGAGCCGCAGATGAATGAGCCTTCGTCGATGGAGCGCTCCATGTTCATCAGTTCGTGACGGCGGCTACCGTCGAGGATCGTGGATAACCCGGTAGATCCATGGGCGCCATAGGTGCGCGCACCGCCTCGCCGCTGCCAAAAATTCTTCCAATGAAATTCGCCTTCGGTGCGCGCTTCGGAGTCGGTTTGCGCAACATAGATTTCGCGCATCAAGCCAATGTGCGGTTTCGCAGCCGGTTTAACGCGTTGATAGACTTCGCGGTACTCGTCGAAGGCGCGCCGTGCGGCAGCCATCCCTGCGGGCACCCACTGCACGGTGCTGATCCCGGTCGAAGCGGCTTCTTCGATGGACTCTTTGCTGCGCGTCGGCATCCAGAGCGGCGGATGGGGTTTTTGCACCAACGGAATCGATAAATCTACCTCCTTGCATTTGAAATAACGACCTTCGAACGTGAACGATGCGTGTGTCCAAATACCTTTGATCACACGGAGCGCCTCCAGCGTCATCTGTCGCTTGTCGTCCCACGGCACATTGTAAGCGGCAAAACTGAAAGGGCCAATACCGGCGCCAAAACCGCACTCCAAACGTCCTTCAGTCAAGTTGTCGAGCATTGCGATTTCTTCGGCAACCCGGATCGGATTCCAGAGCGGCAGCACGTATACGAGTGGTCCCAAACGGATCCGTTTGGTGCGTTGAGAAGCCGCGCCGAGAAAACTGCCGGGGCTCGGACACTCGGAAAAACCCATATCGAAATGGTGCTCGGCGACAAAATAAAAATCCATACCCTCCTGGTCGGCCATTTCGACGACCTCGAGATGATTTTTATAAAGATCAACGTAGGAACGCGCCGGAATGTCGTGCTTTTGCATGTGATCGAATAGCCCAAGTTGCATGACTTTAACCTTACTTGTTCAGTGTCATTTCTTTCTGGATTTCTTGCAGCAAGGAGTTGTCGTACATCTTTTCTATTGCGAGCTTCTTCGCTTCGGGACTCGTTTCGGCACGAAAGTCGACGATGGAACTCAACCCTGCAGGCGAGACGTAAGGGATACGCAACGCGTAATCTTTCACATTTTCTTTGTAAGTCGCGTCAAGGGTCTCGCTATCAGTGGTGCGGGTATATCTGCCGATGGCTTTCTTTGCCAGCGCGGGCTCTTGAATCGCGGTGTCATAGGCGGCGATGGTCGCGCGCAGGAGTTTCTTGAGTTCCTCGCGTCTGGCGTGCATCTGCGAGTTTTTAACGATGAAACAGCCGTAGTCAAAAGGCAGCTCAAGAGTAGCCGTAGTGAGCAGTTCCCGGAAACCGAGCTTGCGCGCTTGCAGACTGAGCGGCAGTGAAATGGCTCCGCCTTGCACCAAATTTTTTTGCATTCCGCCGATGATTTCCCGAGTGCCGCCGAGCTGCAATAAGGCAACATCTTTGATCGGCTGCAGGCGATTCTTTTTGAGTACATAGCGCGCGACGAAATCGGAAAAGGCGCCAAAGCGTGAGACGCCGACGGCTTTGCCCTTGAGCGCTGCGACGGTTGCCACCGCCGGAGTGGTAAAAAAGGACGTTTGTCCGGTATCGTACTGACAGCCGATCATGGTCAAATCCGCGCCGGCGAGATTGGCATCGACCACAGCCGCCGCGGCCGAGTAGACAATATCGACGTCGCCGGCGAGCAGCGCCTGCACCGCCGTGGTGCTGGAGCCAATGAAGAGCAGTTCCATATCCACGCCCTGTTTTTGATAAAGCCCGGCATCTTTGCCGAGCCAAAGAATGGTGAAAGTGCCGGCGAAGGCAGTATAAGCGACGCGGAGTTTTTGCGCGTGCGACACGCCAGTGTCCGCCAACAAGCATGCGAGCAAGGGGATCGCGTAAAGTAATCGCGTGCGGATAACTGGCATGACGATCACAGCAGCGTAATTGAACGGCCTCCGTAGATCACGTTCACTGCGGGTCTGTCAAGGCGTTTTAGAGCAACGGCTGAGATCGCCTTCGCTTCGATTTCGGCTTGACGCCGCAAGCGGAACTAACCTATTTTGCGCCTGGATCAGTGCCGATGCGGTTTCCCGGTTGTGACATTGCCGAGCAGTCCTGAAAAGAATCGGATCGATTCACAGACGACATGTTATGAGCGCTGCAGCGGCCCGAAAGGAGAAAGACGGAATGTGCAGATCTGTGGGTTATGATTTCATGCTGATGCTTTTCCTGAGTCTACTGATCAGCGCTAGGGCAGGGGCGGAAAAAATTCGCACCGCTGTGCCGGGCCTCAATCTTAACTATTTGTCCATTTTTTCCGCGGATATGAAAGGATTTTTCAAAGACGAAGGATTGGATAACGAAACTATTGTGATCGGCGGCCCGGCCGGGATAGCGGCGCTGATCAGCGGCGATGTCGACTACAGCGGCGCGGGCGGAAGCGGCCTGCGCGCCGCAGTCAAGGGTGCCCCGCTCAAGGCCATTATGTATCAAACTGAACGGCCGACTTGGTATTTAATTGTTCATCCAACTATTTCGCAGGTTTCAGATCTGCGCGGGAAGAAAATCGGCGTAGCGTT
>DATIEH010000319.1:0-7445 GCA_035455905.1 Binatia bacterium
GATATCGCGCCATGTCGGAAGGAGATGGCTTTTGATGTCGAGTGAAATTAATCTCGCAAGGGTTTGCGTCAGGACCTGATCGTGGCTCCAAATCATCTGGTCGAAAAGCGCCGGCTGATCTCGATTGAGTCCGATCAAGTAGTAGCCCCCGTCCTGGCTTGGTCCGAGAACCGCGCATTGTTCCGTGTCACTGAGACAGGTAAATGCTTTGCTGAAGTAATTGAGCGGCACGGGCGGCAAATCGCCGCCGATGAGGACAATTCGTCGATGTCCTCGACCGAAGAGCGTGGCAAAAATGTGCCGCATACGCGTCCCGAGGTCGCCGCTGGCCTGGGAAAAAACTTCGAACCGAGACGGCGCTAAACGCCTGATTAGACGACGCGCACCAGGGGGCGTGAAGGCGAGATAAAGATCAGTATTTCGCAATGCACGTAGATGTTCGAGCTGATCGAGCAACAGAGCGCGAGCAAGCGTGGCAGCTTCCAGCGCGGAAAAAACGGGCATGAGACGGGTCTTCACGCTGCCTGGAATCGGCGCTTTGGCCATCACCACCAACGCATTAGCGCGTATCGGCATAATACTGTTTAAGTCTCTCTGGTGAAACGCCGGCTAAATAACCAAGCTTGAGCATCCACATTTTAATAATCGTCCGCCAAACTCCGTCTCTTTCCCAGCGCCGGCCGGAAGTGATCGCACGGGTGCGTAGACAATCCATCGGTCCCATGCGTTTCAGCGCGCGACAGAAAGCAATATCTTCCATCAGCGGAATATCTTGGAATCCGCCCATGGTTTCGAAAACCGCGCGGCGCACGAAAAGCGCCTGATCACCGGTGGCGATTTTCGTTATGCGCGAGCGGTAATTAATCAGCCGCGCAACGATTTTTAACATCCAGTGTGCACCCTCGATCTCGACATCGAAACGGCCAGCCGGACAATCCGGATCGCGCATCGCTGTGCTGATGTCGTTCAGCGCGGAAGCGGGCAAAGTCGTGTCCGCGTGCAGAAAGAGCAGCACATCGCCAGTGGCGTCTCGCGCCCCGCAGTTCATCTGGCGCGCTCGCCCCGGCTCGGAAGTCAGAACCCTGACGCCGAATTGATCGCAGACCGCTCGGGTAGCGTCGGTGCTGCCTCCATCCACTACGATAATCTCGTAGGGCATGAGCGAGAGCAGCGCTTGCAAGGTACTACCGATAACGTGTTCTTCGTTTAAGACCGGGAGAATAACTGAGATTCTCAGCTGACCGGCGAACACAGTCCTAGAGGTTTGCATCGATGCCGTTAAGCCGCCAGTCATAGTCATGGGCCAAGCCGCCGTTATAGTTTGTTTTGTTCGGCGCGATTATAGTTCGAGATCGTCATTTCCTGCATCGACCTAATGTAGCCCTGCAAAGCCGCAAAATCTGCGGTGCTTGCCGCTTGATAGCGGACCCGATTGATACCGGAAGAGTCCGTCGTAACTACAAAATTTTGCAAAAAAGCCTGCCATTTGCTGTGATCGATCCTCTGAGTATTTGCCGGATCGTGCTGTTGCCAGCGCGGCCAAAGCTCGGCCTTGGATGTACAGTGCGCGCTCGAGTGATCGGTCAGGATCGCTAAACCCAGTAACCAAAATAGTTTACGTGCTGCAAAAGCCGCTCTAACCTTCACCTCGTCTCTTCCTTCCCGTCGTGTGAAATTTATCGAATTAGCGCAATGGCGCTTGTTCGTTTGTGCGCGGTTGCCCTATGAAGCCGCTTCTGTCCTGCGCCCGCTCGGCCTCCCGTAATGCCCGGCGCGCGATTCGTGTGATCACGGTAAAAACCAGCAGTGTGGCGGCCAATCCTAGATACTTCAGGGCTTGTTGATAAAAATCGAGCGAACTTTCCGGAGGTCCGGCAACGGCGTCATGAGCGGTGGCGCCGATATACACAAAGACAAAATTTGCCGGGATCATGCCTAATAAATTTCCTAGAACATAAGCGCCGGTGCGCACCGAAGTGAGGCCGAGAAAATAATTCAGCAAGATGAATGGAAAAATCGGGCTCAAGCGGCAGAGCAAAACCATCTTGAAGCCCTGTTTGCCAATGGCTTCATCAAGAAACCGAAACTTAGGGTGCGCAGCCGTCCAGCGCACAACCCTTTCGCGCAAAAAACTGCGCGCCAAAAGAAACGAGCAGAGCGCGCCCAGGTTCGCGCCCAGCAGAGCGGTGAAAAATCCCGTTTTCAACCCGAACAGTGTTCCAGCGCCAATAGTCAGAACGCTCGCCGGGAACAAGACAACGGTAAGGAGCATGTACGCCAAGGCAAATAACAATGGTCCCAGGGCGCCGAGGGAACGAACATACAGCTCAAATTGCCCAAACCATTCGCGTAATGGCAGCAGTAAAGAGCCAAGTCCTCCTGCTGCAGCCAAAAGGATGACGAGAAGTGCTGCTCGACGAAGATTCATGCGGTTGTAAAGGATGAAAAATAAGGATCGTGGCCGACGGTGCCTACCGAGAGTAGTCGAGTCACGTTATTAGAGTCGGGAACGGACTCGAGCGCTAAAAGCGCGCAACTGCCGCTCAAACCAGAGCTCCGCCGCAGCTGCTGCCCGAGCCTGCGCTACAGGCATAACAATGATCGTCGATCGTAATCCTGCGCGTGGCTACGGTTTCAAAGGTTAACGAGGCGACGTTCAGGTTCTGCCCCGCCGTGTCGGTCAAAGCAAGATCGAGCATCTGATTGAAGTCGCAATCATAGACCGAGCCGTCCCAACCGATGCTGATCAGATTGCGGCACATGAGATGATCCAGAGTAGCGGCGTTGAAATTTTTTTCGAGTAAATCTTTATAGCGGTCGTATTCGTTACGCAATCTGAGATGTTTGGCATAGCGTGTAATCGGCATATTCGTGAGACAGAAGAGGTGATTGAAAACGATGCCGAACTCCGCGCTCAATTTTTGTCTGTACTCCTGCTCGAGTTGTTCTTGCGGTGGTGGCAGGTGTGGACCTACCGGATTATAAACGAGGTTCAGCAGAAGATCGCTATCGGGCTGACCATAGCCGAGTTCGTTCAAGCGCTGCAAAGCGCGGATACTCAACTCGAAGGTGCCTTTGCCGCGTTGCCGGTCGACGTTTTCTTCAGAGTAACAGGGGAGTGAGCAGATCAGCTCCACCTGATGGCGCTTGAAAAATTCCGGCAGATAATTCTTCCCGGGCTCAAAGATGACGGTCAAGTTACAGCGATCCATCACATGGCGACCGATGGCACGCGCCGATTCGACCAGATAGTCAAAGTCGGGGTGCAGCTCGGGCGCGCCGCCGGTGAGATCCAAAGCGGGAATGCTGCTGCGGGCGAGAAACGCGAGCACGGCATCGACGGTTTCGCGGCTCATCATTTCCGTGCGCGTGGGACCCGATTCGACATGGCAATGGATGCACGCGAGGTTACAGTAACGGCCGAGATTCACTTGCAGCGCATCAACCCCGCGCCGGGTCAATGGCGCGCCGAGCTGGCGAATCTTCTCACTAAACGGCTGCACAACACCTCGTCCGGCCCAAGCGCTATGCCGGCTCGTCCGCCTGCAACAAATAGGCTTGGATGAACTCATCAAGATCGCCGTCGAGCACAGCGTCGGCATTGCCGACTTCGACGTTGGTGCGATGATCCTTGACCAGGCGGTACGGAGCAAGCACATACGAGCGGATCTGACTGCCCCAGGCGATGTCTTTTTTGGTTTTGTGGTAGCTCTCCATTTTTTCTTTTTGCTTTTCGACCTCGAGCTCGTAAAGTCGCGACTTCAAGATCTTCATCGCCATCGCCCGGTTTTTGTGCTGCGAGCGCTCGTTTTGACAAGCGACGACGATGCCGGTCGGAAGATGGGTCAAACGCACGGCTGAATCGGTCTTGTTGACGTGCTGCCCGCCGGCTCCGCTGGAGCGGTAGGTATCAACGCGCAAATCGGCTTCATTTATTTCGATTTTGATATCGTCGTCCACTTCCGGATAGACGAAAACTGAGGCAAATGAAGTATGGCGCCGCGAGTTGGCGTCGAACGGCGAGATGCGCACGAGCCGGTGAATCCCGGCTTCGGCTTTCAAGTAGCCGTAGGCATAGTCGCCTTCCACCAAGAATGTCACGCTTTTAACGCCCGCCTCTTCGCCGGGTTGATATTCGAGGATCTCTTTCCGATAACCGCGCCGGTCGCACCAGCGCAGATACATGCGCAAAAGTATTTCGGCCCAGTCCTGCGCCTCCGTGCCGCCGGCACCGGGATGAAGATTGACGATGGCATTGCGCCGGTCGTCAGGACCGCCGAGCAATTGCTTGAGCTCGGTTTCTGCCATTTCTTTACCGACGGAGGCTACCTTTGCTGCCGCTTCGGCGAGCGCGTCTTCGCTCTTTTCATCCTTCGCGACGTCAAGAAAAAACCTCGCCTCCTCGAGTTCGGCGCGATGCTTTGCCCACGCATCGATCACCGCTTTGAGAGAAGATTGTTCCTTGAATATCGCCTGAGCTCTTTCCGCGTCGTTCCAGAAATCCGGCTGGGAAGTGATCTGGTTTAGCTCCTCGATCCTTTTTTGCTTGCTTTCGACGTCAAAGACGCCTCCGCAGGAGATCGAGACGCTCTTCGAGGTGAGTCAACTGTTCTGTCGTTTCTTCCAACATTGCTTTTTCGCTTTCGAATGGCGCTCTTTTACCGGTTGGAATTATACCTTGATTACTCCCCGCTCACAAAGCTGGCGATAAA
Source organism: Binatia bacterium (assembly GCA_035455905.1). Taxonomy (GTDB): domain Bacteria; phylum Desulfobacterota; class Binatia; order UBA9968; family UBA9968; genus DP-20. The sequence goes on from DATIEH010000319.1 coordinate 4,713, forward strand.
TTCTTTTTTCCACCCGGCGCATGGCTCGCGCCTCCCGCGCCGAGCGCTCGTGATCGTAACCTATCAGGTGAACGATGCCGTGAATCAATAACGTAACCAGTTCCTGCTCAGAGCTATGGCCAAGGGCCCGTGCTTGTTGGGCGGCTTTCTCGACGGAAACGACGACATCTCCCAACAATCGTGTTTCCTTCAGCACGATCCCCTCAACCGGAAACGACAAAACATCGGTGGCATAATCTTTCTTTCGATATCTGATGTTGAGCTTTTTCATTTCGAGATTGCCGATCAAAGCAAGACTGAGCTCGGCGTTTTTTTCTCCCACCAGCTCGAGGATTGTGAGCGCAATTTTTTTGATTTTGCGGCCTAGTAGTTTTTTGCCGGCGCCGCGCTGCAGGATCTCGACAGGCATTTGTCAAATCTTAACGGTTTGCTCGAACCGTTGCGAATTCTCGGAGGGCGACCGCCGGTCCCTTAACAGATTTAACGGATATTGAAGATCTGCTGATAGGAAGCGATCAGATCGTTCAGGTTGGGGCCGATAGAGGCGGGATTAACGAAGACGAATTCCTTTTTATAAAGCTCCTGATGGCGCGGAATTTGTTTGATGCCTTTGCGCAGGGTGATGCGCGGAATTTGCTGCGCCAATACAGTTTGACCCTCCTCCGATAACATCCAGTCCGTGAAAAGAATCGATCCATGGGGATGTGTGGAGCGGCGCATCAACGCGAGTCCGTTCGGTTCGGCGGGGTACGGGTCGAGCAGGCGGTAATCGATCGGTGCACCTTTTTCTTTGTATTCGGTGACGCGCCGACCGCGCGCAGCAATGGCAAGGGCCGATTCACCTGCGAGCATGAGCTGCAGCCGCATAATGCTGCTGCCACCCGGTATATGGAGCTGCTGGCGCGCCAAGGCTTTCATGTACTCGAGCCCTTTGGCTTTGCCCATGCCATCGAGCATTACCGAGTACCACGCGTATTCATCGCTGCCGAAATTCATTTTGCCCTTCCACTTCGGTTGCAGCAGGTCTTGATAGCTGCGCGGCGCCTCGTCCGGAGAGACCAAATTCGTGTTCAAGGCGAGCACCAGCGGCGTCACTTCAGTGGATGACCAAAATCCCTGCGGATCGAAGGAGCCGGCGGGGAAAGCCTTCAATTCGGGTGAAAGGTAGGCTGCGGAGTAACCTTTTTGTTTTAGCTCCCACATCTCCATGGGTGCAGAGCCCACGATGTCGACGGCATAGTGCCCGGCCCGCGCTTCGGTTTCGATCTTGGGCAGCACCGATGACTGCGATAAACGGTTGGTGCGAATCTTGACGGAGGGGAATGCCTTTTCGAAGGCGCCGACAATTTTCGGAAAATCGGTAAGGCTCATCGAGGTATACCAGATCACTTCGCCTTCTTTGCGGGCGCCTTCTTCAAGCATCGTTTTGCGCTGTAAGGCTGGGAGACTACGGATACTCTTCACCACGTCTTCAATGGTTGCGGCTTGGCCAAAATCGGCGCTTGCGATCCAAACACAAAGGCTGATTTGAATCGCTAACAGGATTCGCTTTGAGCGCATGGGTTCCCTTCGTTGATGGCCATCGTCTAGCATCGCGAAGATGTCTGGTCAAGCCAATGTGAAACGATGTAAGCCCGCCGCATCATTACGTTTAATTGACTTGCCGAAGTCGATTTGCTACTAAAACTGGAATCCGATTCGAGGAGGAAGAGATGACCTATATCATTGCTGAGCCCTGTATAGATGTCAAGGATACCGCTTGTGTCGATGTCTGCCCGGTCGATTGCATCCATCCAACCAAAAACGAAACCGAAGAATTCGAGAAAGAAAACAAGCTCTACATCGATCCTGAAGAATGCATCGACTGTGGTGCCTGCGAGCCTGTCTGCCCGGTGGAGGCAATTTTCGAGGAAGCGGCGACGCCGGATAAGTGGAAACATTTTATTAAGATCGACGCCGATTGGTACAAGGCGAAAAAAGGCTAGTTTATAGCGCTAAGCCGGCCGATTTTCGCAAAGGGCTGAGGTCGATTCCTCGGCCCTTTGTTTTTTTGCGGCTCTGAATTGACTCTTATCTTCTCGTTAATATAGGAACGTCACATGGTACTAGTACTAAAGAACGAACAGATGGAAAATTTGCTGCCGATTCCCGAAGAGATCGACGCCATCGAGCAGGCCTTCCGAGAACTCGGTCAAGGAAAAGCGATGAACGCGCCTCGGGCGCGGCTCCGAACACCTTGGAAAGAAGAAGGCGGGCAATATTACTTCAACACCATTATGGGCCTCGTGCCGGGCGTCAAATCAATGGCGCTCAGGATCGATTCAAGCTTTTCGAAGGAGGTGCAAGTCGCCGGAAGCAAGCGGCGGGTGTATCCCGGCGACTTTATCGGTCTCGTCATGCTCTTCGACATGGACACCTGCGAGATCCTGGCCATGATGGATGATCATTTCATATCGACGTTGCGGGTCGGTGCCACCAGCGCCGTCGCCAGCAAATATCTCGCGCGCAAGGACGCGAAAGTCATGGGGCTTCTCGGCTCCGGCGAGCAAGCAAAAACCCAGCTCACCGCTCACGCAGTTGTCCGGCCGCTGAAGAAAGTCAAAGTTTACAGCCCGACGAAAGAAAACCGCGAGCGTTTTGCGCGGCAAATGAGCGAGCAAGCCGGCATCGAAGTCGTGCCGGTTGCGTCAGCAGAAGAAGCGATTCGGGGCAGTGACATTGTCACGGCCGCGA
>DATIEH010000320.1:0-6311 GCA_035455905.1 Binatia bacterium
GTGGCTATTCAGTGGAAATACGCCGCTCCGCAACCGCGCGCCGACCGCGCTAAACGGAAAATGACGAGCGATGCCATCGCCATCTTCGAAAATATGTCCGTCGCCATCGATAATTTGAACTGGCTGATTCATCTGAGTTCCTCCTAAAAGTGTTGCCGTCTCAGACGAGCGCGTTCCTCCGCAGAAGAGCGCGACTCTGCCTGAACCGCAAAAACGAGAAATTTCCTCTAACACCCGGCTATAAAAATTGTCAACGATCTCGTTTTCCCGACGGACCGTTGCAGAAGGCATATCGCTTTTTCGGGATTGACTGCAACAAAGACATTCGTGTACCTACAGGCAAGATTTTTGTTTCTGGGAGGATCGATGGTCGTGGATGAATCCTCGCGAGTACGCCAATGGCGCACCGCGTTGATGCTCGTTGCCGGATTGCTGCAAAGCCCATTGCTTTACGCCGCCGCGCCGCTGCAGAAAGTGGTATTCGTCTTCGCCGGTTTCAACGAGCGCACCAGCTTTATCTTCGTCGCTAAGGACATGCACTTTTTCGAAGAACAAGGCCTCGACGCGCAAATCGTGCAGGTGCGCAACGCCCCTGTGTCCGTCTCGGCGATGGCTGCCAACGAGGCGCAGTTCTACACCACCTCGGCAACGGCTTCCGCGTTTGGCGCCATGGCCAGTGGCCTCGATCTGGTGTTCGCTGCCGGCATTATCAACAAGCTCGACGGCGATTTCGTGGTTTCGCCGAAGATTTCCGCTCCAACGGATTTAAAGGGCAAGACGCTCGGCGTGCAAAGCATCGGCGGCGGTATTTGGACGTTTTCCATGCTCGCGCTGGATCACTGGGGGCTCGTGCCGGAACGCGACAAAATTCAGTTCCGCATTCTCGGCGATCAATCCGTGATCACGCAAAGCCTCATCAGCGGCGCCGTCGATGGAGCCTATCTCGGCTATGCCTTCAGCAAAACCGCGCAGCGGAGCGGCTTTCGAGTACTGGCCGATCTCGCGAAAATCGACATTCCCTATCAGGGCATCGGGATCGTCGCGCGGAAAAGCTTCTTGGAACAGTCGCCCAGCACTGTCGAACGAACGCTGAAGGCCATTGTGCGCGCAATTACCTACTACCAGGACCCAGCGAATAAACAGAACATCGTCCCGATCGTGGCGAAATGGCTCCGCTTGCAACGCACTGAGGACGCGGAAGCCGGCTACGAAGCCGTGCGGAATCTTTACAGTCGGCGGATATTTCCAACCGTGGATGGCGTGCGTAACACACTGAGGATTCTCGAACGCATCGATCCGAAGTTCGGCCGTTTGAAGGCCGAGAACTTGATCGATGACCGCCTGGTTCGAAAGCTCGAAAGAGATGGCGTGTTCAAATAATCGGAATCTGTTTCATCGTCAGCCGAATACTACTCCGGTACGGATGAAAGTGTCGCGGCGGCTTTGGAGGGTGCTTCAGAGAGCCTCGGCTAACACGCGATCGGGATCACCATATTTGCTCGCGAGCTGGCGCACCTCGGGATCGTCCAGCGCCTTGAGCCGGCCGCGATCGATGATGACCCTACCATTGGCTCGAACCGTCGTCTGAAAAATAATTGCGTCCACGTGAATGCGTTTTTTCTGATGGCCGCCGCCAAATCCCCAATGGACGGCGCCGGCATGATTCGCGCCGTGATAACCGCGCTCGCCGCGAAACGTTGGCACCTTGGGGTTGTGACCGACGCCGATCTCGCGCAGCTGGCAGACGTTGTCGAGATCTTCTTCGATCACCCGGCGAAACGTGTCGGCTTCTTTACCGCCTTCAACGGAGACAATGCGGCCCAGCTTCATGTGGCACGTCACGGGTTCTTGATATGCGGAGTCGCCTGACCAGCCGCGATAGACGCCGGGCGCGAGGGTCAAAGCATCGAGGCGAATGGTGCCCTCGCTAGTTGAATTGTGCGGCTCCGACGGGCTCAAAACATTTGGCCCATGGCCGACCGGCAGATGGCTCACAAATCCCGGTTTGTTGGCGACGATCTGACCGGAATAACGTGGGTCCTGGGAAAATTTTTCCTCGATGTTTTCTTTGGTCAACGTGACATGAAAATCGGTTCCCTTCGTATCGGTGATGTGGACATCGACATCCTTGCCGCAGCGAAAGACATCCCAGGTTTTCGGATACAAGGCCGAGAGCACATCGAGAGGAAATCGCACCGCATCGTCCGCCAGCAAGGCCGCCGTGCGGCAATGGGGAAATCCGACACAGCGAATGCCGCGTTCTTGACGCAGCGCTTTGATGACCAAGGAGTTTGCCATTTCCCAGGAGAAATACAGCACGTTCGCTGTTTTTATGGTTTCGACAAATTCATCCGGCGGACCGTAGCCTCGGCCGCGATCGACCATGCACAAGAACGGAGTCGCACCGATTTCCGCCGCGGCCGTAAAGAAGGCGTAAATGACATCCGGTTCCACCCGAAGATCACAGATAAATCCAACCCTTTCACCCTTGCTGACGGCCCCCACTTTCAAAGCGGCGCGTGCGCCCTCCAAAACTGCCATTGACTGCATGAACTGCGACGACATTATTGTGTCCCCTTTCAGCTCGGCCCGGCTTAACGTGCTTTTTTATCAACAAATGTAATCAAGGTATCTCAAGGCAGGTGTTAGATCTGAACTTGACTTGCTCCTGCTCGCTCTCTATTAAAGTTGAAACCCGAGAAGTTCCATGCGCATCAATAAAAGTTTGCTTCTCGCCCTTTTTTTACAGCAGCTGACCGGTGCTGTCGCTGCCGTGCCGGCCGACAGTCGATACTCGATTCACACCTCCGGCCTCAACAGCAGTGTATACGTCAATATGCTCTACTTCGCCAATCTGGTGAATCAATACGCCACCGATTTCACTCTCGTGACTCTGCCGTCCGAAGGCGGGCCGAGCAACATGATTTCGGTCAACGATGGGCGGGCATCGTTCGGTACCAGCACGGCCGAGTCGGTCAAAGAAGCCTACGACGGCATCGGAGAATTTCAGGGCCGGCCGCAAAGCCGAATTCGCCACGTCGCCAGTTTCGGTTTCAGTCTGATGTTCATCTACACTCATCCCGATTCCAACATCCAATCCGTCTCGGACCTCAAAGGAAGAAAGATCGTCTACGGCGGCGGCACGGGTTCTGCCGTGATTGGCAAGCAGATTCTTGATGTTTACGGCATCGCGACCGACGTGACCGCGGTACGAGGCGACACGGACAAAGCGCGCGCAGCACTGGAACGAAAAGAAATTGATGCAATTTTCAGCATCGCCCGGTTGCCGGTACCGGCGTACAGCGAAATGGTGAAGCGGCAGACGTTGAAAATTATCCCGCTCGATGCCGCGGGAGTTCAAGCGCTGCAAAAACGTTCGCCGCTTTACGTTGAGGTCGATATCAAGACCTACTATCCGGATTACCCGCGTTCTGCACGAGCCATCGGCCTGCCCGGGCCGTTAGTGGCGCGCGACGATATAAATCTCGGCGTGGTTTATCAAATGCTCAAGATCGTTTACTCGCGCATGACTGAGTTACAAAAGATGAACGATGGATTTCGCGGTGACTCCCCCGCGACTGGACTCCGCGGCTTGGCTATTCCGTTACATCCGGGAGCCGAAAAATTCTTTTCGGAGCTCGGGCTTTCCAAGTAACTGCTGAGGCGCCTCGGTGTTCAACCGCAATGCATGGAAAATTTGCTCGGCGCTGATCTGTGCGCTGTTGTACGGATTGCGAGCTGCCGATGGTCAAGATCTTAAACCATTCCGTATGTCCGTGAGTTTAGGTTCCGCGCAGCTACCGCTCTGGGCTGCTCGCGACGCGGGATTGTTTTCGAAGTATGGACTCAACGTTGAACTCCTCGGGCTACAGTCGGCTTCCCGCCAGGTGCAGCTCATATTGGCGGGCGATACGCTGGCGGCCAGTCTTTCCGGGACAACGCCTGTTAGAGCGCGGATCGAGGGCGCCGATGCGATCATCATCATGGGACTCCTCAATTCCTTCACGTTATCTGTCATTGCCGCGCCCGAAATTAAAAACCCGGCTGATCTAAAAGGCAGGCTGATCGGCGTCGGCGCTTTGGGTGGATCCCCGACGTTGCTAACCCAGCGGCTGCTCAAAAAATGGGGACTGGAATCTGAGGTCAAATTTTTGGCTACCGGCGGCTATATCGAGAGCCTCGCCGCATTGGAAAAGCGGCGAATCCATGCCGCAGTCCTCGACCCGCCGCGCGCCTATATCGGCAGAAAGAAGTTTGGCTTCAACGAGCTCGCAAATCTCGGCGAAGAATTTAAATATGCCACTACTGCCATAGTGGTGCGAGAAAGCCAGCTGCGCCGCGATCGCGAAACTTTCCTGCAATTCGCCAAAGGAGTGATCGAAGGCATTCATCGCGTGAAAACGGATCGAGAATTTGCGATCAAGACGCTCGGTAAAATGCTGCGCTCGAGCGACCGCGAAATTCTCGAGGAAACCTATCGGGTTTTTTCGGCGCTCTACGAGAAGGCGCCTTATCCGGCCCTCGAGGGGATTCAGCCGATCCTGGAGGAAATCGCCGCGCAAGTTCCCAAGGCCAAGGGCTACAAGCCGGAAAACTTTGTCGATACGGGTATCGTCCGGCAGCTTGAGCAAAGCGGATTCATCGACAACGTTTACCGGTGACGCTTTATGGGCCGCGCACATCGACCAGACGTATTAACATAGGCAGAGTCGAAAACTTCGATGACTAACAACTCGGCTCAGAGAGACACGATAGTCGTTCATCTAATCGACGGCACCTACGAGCTGTTCCGGCACTTCTACGGTCTTCGACGCTTCAACAAAGGCGAGGATCGGCCCTACGGTGCGGTCATCGGTGTTCTCAACACCGTTTTGCAGATGATCGAAACGGGCGCGACCCACATCGGTGTCGCGACCGATCACGTGATTGAATCTTTTCGCAACGCGCTTTGGCCTGGTTACAAAACTGGCGCCGGCATCGATCCCGCGCTGCTCGCGCAGTTCCACCCACTCGAGGACGCGCTCGCGGCGATGGGCGTGGCGGTATGGCCCATGATCGAGCTCGAGGCGGACGATGCCCTAGCATCGGCGGCTCAAATCGCTACCCAAGACGAGCGAGTACGGAAAATCTGCATCTGGACGCCGGACAAAGATTTGGCGCAGTGCGTGCGTGAAGACCGAGTCGTGCAGATGGATCGCCGAAGCAACAAGATTCGCGACGCCGCCGGAGTTCGTGAGAAGTTCGGCGTGGAGCCTGCACTGATTCCAGACTTTCTCGCCCTCGTCGGCGATGCCGCGGATGGTTATCCCGGCATCCCGGGAATCGGCGCCGTCGGCGCGGCGCGCCTGCTGAATAGCCACGGCATTATCGAGGATTTTCCCGTCGCTTTACTCGGGAATAACCGGGAGCTTGCGTTGCTCTTCAAGCGCCTCGCGACGCTCAGAGGCGATGCGCCGCTCTTTAGCAACATCAACGAGCTTCGCTGGCGCGGAGCTGCCGGCGCATTTACGAACTGTGTAGAGAGACTGGGCGATCCCCGTCTACTGCGCCGCGCTATGGCAGCAGCAGACAGAATTGATTGATTGCCTCCTCTTCTAAACGGTTCTTAACCATCCCGAGCCGGCGAATTCGGCACTGCGGTCATTTCGACCGCAGGGAGAAACCTTTCCGAAGATAAATAGAGTTTACGATACGCTGCTCGTTCGCGACCCGTCAGCGGTTTTCGTAGACTTTGGTGATAAACCCTTCGCTCTCGAGCTCCTGGATCAAGCTCTGGTCGGTGAAGTCTTCGACCTTGAGGGGATTTGTTTGCGGCACGCTCGCGGCGAGTTGTTTGAGCGCGACGGACATCAACTTGGGATCCGGTGTCGGAACTCTTTCGTGAACGGATTTGTAAACTTCAAAAATTCTCTCGAGAACGGAGCGGTCGCTGGTCTTGAGAAATTTTTGCATGACCGCAATGGTGGTTTCTTTGTCGGTTTTGGCGACTCTGATGCCCTCGATCCAGCCGCGAAGGAACCTTTTCACCGTGTCTCGCTTGGCCGCCAAAAACGATTTGCTGACGATGATGGTGCTGCTCGGATACCGGATCGGCAGCTGCGAGAGATCGATCACTATGTGAAAACCCAACTTCTCGGCTTCAAGCGCGGTATCACCGGTGACAATGGCGCCATCGACCGCGCCGGATTTCAGCGCCCCGAGCCGTTCGGGCAACCCGCCGGTTTGAATGACCGCCACATCGCGATCCGGCACGAGGTTGTAGTAGCGCAGCGCCTCGCGCAGGATCAGATCCGAAAGTGAACCGTAGCGGT
>DATIEH010000321.1:0-23023 GCA_035455905.1 Binatia bacterium
TGATGATTTCAACTCCGACCGGCAAAAAATGGTGGATTTGGTCGAAGCGCTGGAAGAAAAAAAGCTCGACATGAGCTGGTTCTGCTTGAGCCGCGCGCAGAATCTGATCCGCGATGCCGATCTAATCCCGCGCTTGCGCAAAGTCGGGCTCTATCAGGTTCTGATCGGGATCGACGGCGGTACCGACGAGGAAATCGCCGAAGCGCGCAAAGGGAGTATGAAAGTCGGCGTCAAAGAGCTAAGAGAGCTGATCCAATTTCTACGCAAAAACGATATTTCAACCATTTCGACTTATTTAAATGGATTCTGGGAAGATGATGAAGCGAAGGTTCGCCAGCGCGCCAAAGCCGTGGACGAGATCGATCCGGACATCGTGATGATTCAGCTGCTCAACCCAATCCCGGGCTCGCCGATCTATAAGAAGGCGGTGAAGGAAAGTCTGATCGAAATCGATAATCTGAGCCTTTATGACCTCGAACACTGCGTGATGCCGACTAAATATCTGAGCCGCCAACAACTCGGCGAGCTGACGGGCTGGGCCTTCCAAAACTTCTATAGTAAACCAGGCCGGATCGATCGAATTTTGAACGGTTATAGCTCGCCCTACGTGAAGATGAAATTTCTCTCGTTCAAAAACAACGCCGCGAAATACGAGAAAGGCGCGTCGGAGGACGCCGTCGCCATCTAGCCAATCGTGAGACAGTGACCGATCGTTCAAACAGCGAAGCACTGAGTGGGAAGACCGCTCTGGTGACCGGCGCAAGCCGGGGCATTGGCGCGGCGGCAGCGATTCGCCTCGCGCAAAGAGGCGCCGCCGTGGTGGTGAATTATCATCAAAACCAAGCCGCCGCGCAGAAGGTGCTCGACCAGGTGAAAGCGAGCGGCGCGAGAGGCGTAATTTTTCAAGCCGATGTGACCCGCTGCGAGGAAATCGGACGAATGGTACAGGCGGCAGAGCGCGAGCTTGGCGCCATCGATATTTTGGTCAACAATGCCTACTTTCCGTTCCAGGTGGGGCCTCTTCACGAGCTTACGTGGGATGATTTCCACCGCGCAGTGGAGCACGAGCTCTCGGCTTTTTTTCATTGCGTAAGCGCGTGCTTGCCCAAAATGAGAGAGAAAAAAGCCGGGCGGATTATTGTAATTAGCTCGCGACTGGCGCAACAGCCCCTGCCTAGGATGGGAGCTTACGCCGCGGCAAAATCTGCACTCGAGTCGATGGCGGATACGATGGCCATCGAGTTGGGGCCACTTGGAATAAGCGTGAATGTAGTCACGCCCGCCTTCACCTTGACCGACGCGTCGCTGATTATGCCCGAGGCGTATCGAGAGCGGGTCAAAGAAACGCGGCCACTCAAGAAACATCTCTACCCGGAAGATGTCGCGGGCGCGGTTGCTTTTCTCGCGGGCGACGAAGCCGCGATGCTCACCGGCAGTCATATTTTGGTTACCGGCGGCAGTCATTTGCAGCTCTAAAAAATCAGAATTAACGTTCAACAGATCATCCTTCGCGCTGGCCTGCCCTTAGCCAGCGAGGCTGTTTGCAATCCCATGCTGTCGCTCGACGAGATCGTTGCCGGCTTGACTCAGATCGTTGGCCCCCAACGCGTCTCCAGCAATCCGATCGACAAGATTAATTACCAGCACACTCTCGCCTACGGTGCGTACCGTGCGCTGCCCGATGTCATCGTTCGTATCGAATCCGACAGCGCCGGCCGGCACAAGGTTGCCGAGATCCTCCGTTTCGCAAACCAACACAACATTCCGATCGTCGCCAAAGGCGGCGTCGGGATGGGCATCAGCTCGCCATTAAAGGGCGGGCTACTCCTCGACATGCTCGGCATGGATAAAATTTTACAAGTGAACCCAGCCATGCAGTATGTCATCGCCGAGGGTGGCGCGAGCGTTTATGCGATCCATGGAGCCCTGAGAAAACACGGTCTGATGCTACCGAATTTCGGAACTTACGGACCAGCGGTAGTGATCGGCGCGATGATCAACAAGGGCGGGATCGGCTACGGTATGACCCGGTATGGCTGGATCGCAGACATGGTACTCGGCCTGGAAGTGATCCTCGCCAATGGAGAAACTATTCGGCTCGGCGCGCTGGCCAATGAGGGGACCACTTTCGGACCGTTTCAAAAATGGATTCATTTGCCGGATCTGCTCGGCCTTTTCACCCTCGCTGCCGGCTCCATGGGCATCATCAGCAAGGTCTGCCTCCGTGCCATCGAAGGCAAGCGCGAGTGGCTGCACGATTACTGCTATTCGTTTCGCCGCGATGAGCTGAAAGAAGCGCAGGATGCGCTGACGCAACTCGTCAAAGGCGAAATCGTTTACGATATCCATTTCACCGATCGCTGGCAGTACCACTGGCCGATGGAAGAGGGGCTTTACGACAAACGCAAAGTTCCCGATGACGGCTGGTTTTTTTTAAAGACCATGCTGATGGCGCGCGCCAGCGATGAACTACAATACAAAGAAAAACGGATGCGGCAAATTTATCGTGATGCCGGCGCAGTCGCCGTCCCCGAAATCGCCGAAAAGGGAATGGGCGCCAAAGCGCAAGAGCATGGGCTACACGGCTGGCCCGATTGGCACGTGATGGGTCCGGACGGCTGGTGCGGCTCGGTAGTGCGCCACACCGGAATGTTCGCGGTTACTTCCAAGATGTACCCGCTGACGTTTCTAAAGGAGATGTACGATCTCGACGAGGCCGCCAAGCGTGAATGTGGACTTTGGGACGCGGAACATTCACCCCAGCACGATAGCTACGTGACACGTGATTTTGCCATCAAAGAAGAGTATTTCGTGTTCTACAATCCTTACGATGACGACGATGTCGCAAAACTGCGGAAGTGGATGGGGATGGTGCAACAATTCAGCAATGAGAGGGGCGTTGTCTGGACCGCGCCGACCTTGAGCACGAAGGGGCCGCTGCCTTATGGCAGGCTGGGTAATCTGTACGATGTCATCAAAGAAATCAAGCAACTGGTCGATCCTAACAACATTTTGAACCCCGGTGCGCTCTACTAAGTGTTGTTGTTCAACGTTCAAGTTTAAAGAAAAGACGGTCGCGCGCAAAACGAGCGCCGAAGTGAGGAGAAAATATGGGACTTGGGAGACAGGACTTTTCCGGTAAGCGAGTCGCGCCGCAGGAAGCCGACGCGGTGATCGCCGATTTGAAAAAGTATTTGGCCGAGATTTCCGATCGCTGGCTCATCAAGGGGCGCTTTCACAGCGATATGGCGAATGGCAGCTTGCCGATGGAAGCGATCAAGGTCTTTTGGCAGAACTGGTACGGCTTCGTTGCCGAAATCAACAATTTTCACGGGGTCGCCTACCAGCGCCACCTGCCGTTTTTCAAGCGGCACCCCGAGCTGCAAAAACATTTTGCCAATCATGTCGCCGACGAGATGATTCATCCGAAGCCACCGGGCCACATTCAGATCGTCCTCGAGCAGGGGCGTAACTTTGGACTCGCGAACGACGAAATGATCGATTACGAAATGCTGCCGGAGTGCCGGGCCTTTCTCGAGTACTATCGCGGTGTGCTCTATGAAGGCACGATGATCGAATGGTGGGCGTCGTTCTGCGTCGAGGAAGCAGTTGGTCACTGGGCCAAGTTCTTCGGCGGCGCGCTGCGAAAAAATTACAAAATTCCGGAAGAGAAGATCGTCTACTTCCGGATGCATGCCGAAGCGGATCTCGAAGAGCACGACGGCGTCATGGCCCATGCGGATCTCGATTGGACGGTGCTCAAAAAAATGCTCGAAGAAGGAAAGGCGGAGACGCGACCAGGGTTCAATTTGGAATACTGTTTGCGCACAGGCACAGCATATTTTGCCTGGTTTTTTGAGGGGGTTTACCAGTACGTGAAAAAAGAAGGTTTGTACAAAGTGTAACATGGCCGTAAACGAGAAGGCGCAGGAGATTTCGCCGCGGCCGCTGATGCGGATCCTCGGAGATTTCGCCAATAGCCAGATCCTCGACGCTTCCATCGAATATGATTTTTTCACGCTGATTCATGACGGCATTCATTCCGCTGACGAAATCGCGCGAGCGGCAGGCACGGATCCGCGCGCGACCCGCATTGTCCTCGATAGCTTGCCGGCGTTGGGAGTGGTGCAAAAGCGCGATGGCGGATATTTTCTCACGCCCATGGCGGATGTCTTTCTGGTTAAAGGCAAACCATCCTATGTCGGCGACTTTCGCCATGTCGCCTTGGCGCTCTGGGACGGCATGGCGCATCTCAAGGAGTCGCTCAAGACCGGTAAGCCGCTGAGCCGTATGGATACCGGCGCCGAGCTAAAAGTCTGGGAAAAGCTCGTGCTCGGTATTATCGTCATCGCCGAACCCGCCGCCAAAGCGCTCTGCGATATTTTGAAAATCGGCATCGACAAAAAAGGACTCAAAGTGCTCGATATCGCCGGCGGCTCGAGCATTTTCGGGATGACGATTTTGACCCGCGATTCGACCGCTGAAGTGACGCAACTCGACTGGCCTAATGTGAACGCGGTCGCGAGGAAAGCTAACCAAGCCCGCGGGCTCGAAGGCAAGATCCGCTTCATCGACGGCGAACACCATACGGTGCCCCTCGAAACGAATCATTACGATTTAGTGCTTGCCAGCAATTTTTGCCGCTTCGAATCACCGCAGGGAAATCAAAAACTCTTCGCGAAAGCGCACTCGGCGCTCAAAACGGGCGGAATTCTTGTCGTCAATGACTTTGTGCCCAACGAAGAACGCACCGAGCCGACCTTTGCTTTGCGTTTTTCGGTGTACACGTTGACCCACACGCCTCAAGGCGAGTGTTGGACGCTCTCTCAATATTCCGATTGGTTGGAAAAGGCCGGCTTCCGTTCGATCGAAACTTATGGGGACATTCCGAACACGCTGCCGGGGACGACGCTGATCCTGGCAAAAAAAACTTAGAACGTCTGTTTCAGGGAAAGAACCCTCGGTACGGGCCTGCGGGCCTACTCGGGCAACCGGTAAATGCAATTTTTTGCATCTCTGACTAACAGATTCAGCGTGGCGCATCGCGGCATAACGCGCGCGCCATCCATATCGCCTCCGTTATTACAGCAGTTTTTTCCCGCCGCTTTCCCAACGGCTCAAGCCGCGGCCCTGCTCTGTGCGGTTGGCGATAATGCGGCGCCATTTTTCATCGTCTGGAAGCAATTCGTCGGACTGATTCGGCGCGTGCGCGGTGAGCTGCACGCGATTGTTGTCGAGATCAAAAAAATAGATGCTGCGCTCGCCTTGCGGGCGTAAGCCATCCTCAGCTCGCTTATCGCCTTGGGTCTTGCCGTTATAACGCTCGACCAGGGCCACCATCGACTCGAAATCTTCCTGAGGGACGTTCAGCGCCATGTGACAACCGCGGCCGTGTTTTTTACTACGCTGCGATAGCGCTTCCACTTCTAATAGCCCGATCATCTGGCCGCTCTGTGTCGGCAGCATAGTCTCGGCGCCGCAAGCCCTGGGTACGCCGCTGCCGAGGGCTTCCGAGTAAAACGTGAGCGATTTTTTTAGATTGATCGTTTCAAAAACAGTGTGGCTGATGCATTCGCGCAGAGGCTCGATCCGGCGAACGCACGCTTCCAAATGATTGCCGTCTGGGTCGTCAAAATAAAGCGAGCGGATCAGAGGCGCGTCAGCTGAATGGTCAATGGGGCCACGAAACACATGGTTCGCGCGGCGCAAGTTTTCTTCAATCTCGGCAAAACGCTCTGGCGAAAACCCGACACCCATGCGCGGCGCCGCATTCGGCGATGGCCCCGCGATGATGCCCGGCAGGTGAAGTCCGATGATGTTCTCGCCTGCAAGAACATACGTCTGGCGCGGGCTGCCGTCAGGATTGCGCCGTAACGTCTTAAATTTTAGACCGAGGACGCTAGTGTAGAACGATTGATTGAGCGTCAGATCGCGCACTGGAATGGCGATATGATCGATGGCTTGGATGCCGTAACGAATCTCCGCAACCATTGCGTACCTCCGCCAGAAGCAATTCGTCCACGGCAAAGTACAAAATACTGTGCCGTCGCGTCAACGGATCCGTCGAAAAAAAACTCTGCAGGTGCGACGTTTCGTGTCAGCAGAGTTCTGGAAAGCTGAAGGCGCGTTTGCCCAAGCGGCGCGCACCCGATTTTTCGATCACGACGGTGTCGCCACAACGAATCGAATCCGGCGCGTCGTCGGGCATCGCACCAGGCTTGAGCACGAAGACATTGCCTTCCACCAGCGGCAGATCGAGATGTTTCGTGTACGTCGCGCTATTGTAAGTATCGCCATCGATCTCGCCAGTAATTTGCGGGCGGTCTTCGCCGATGCCGCGGCCGTGCAGCAACATGCCTTTCGTTCTATGGCCGGAGTCGCGTACCAGCTTTTGATAGAAGCGCACGATTGCGCGGAAAGAAACGCCTGGCTTCATGAATTCCACCAGCTCCTCAAAGACTCGAACGCTTATATCGAACGCGTCCTTCAAGTCGGTGGGAATTTTCCCGAGGCTCGCCGCCTGCACGGTTTGCGCAATGTAGCCGCCGTACTTGGCTTCGAGCTCGGTGTTGATCATGTCACCGGCCTGAAGCGCACGATGCGGTGCTATGCGGCACGCCCAGGGCACTCCAGTTCCCGCGCCCCAGTGAGTCATCGAGGGATAATCGCCGCCGTTCGCGATGATCGTTTGCCAGATCGTCGCCACCATGTCTGTTTCCATCACGCCAGGTTTGGCTTTGGCGAGTATCGCCGCCACCACTCGATCGAGTATTTCCGCGGCACGTTCAATCCAGGCAATTTCCTCGGTTCCTTTGACCGCGCGTGCTTCCTGCAAGAGTTCGGTGGCATTCTCGAAACGAGCCGCGGGAAATGCGCGGCGAACCTTCTCGAGTATTCCCGTGACGACGGTTCCTTCCGGTGCGCGCAGTAATCCGCTCAAACCACTGATGCCAATACGGCCGCCATCGAGTTCGAGTTCCTTCATGCGCTCGATCACGGGTTCGCCCCAGGCGCGGCGGCTGGCGCGAATCTCCCGCACCCAATCTTGAGCGATGCGCCACCATTCGACTTCATTGTTGCCGCGGACAAACGCGGTCACCTCGCCGGTAAGCGGAAACACTACTGCGACTTCGGTC
The DNA here is from genome assembly GCA_035455905.1 of Binatia bacterium. Taxonomy (GTDB): domain Bacteria; phylum Desulfobacterota; class Binatia; order UBA9968; family UBA9968; genus DP-20. The sequence continues at coordinate 7,137 of DATIEH010000321.1, forward strand.
TGATGACCGCCGATGTGAGTCAGATAACGAGTGTCGGCTTGAAATTGATCCCAGTGGCTTTGATTGGGAAAACCGATGATTGCGTCGATTTGGTCTCGGCGCATGAGTTCGCGGACGCGCGACCAGCGCCGCTCGCGCTCGGCATCAGTGAATTTTGGAAGACCGAACCCACGCTCGCCGCTATTGATCATCGTCGCACAGGTGGAGCAAATAGTTCACATATAAAGTTTCTATGAATTTTTGCCCTAGCATTGGTCCTGCCCCTGGTGTTAGACTCCGGCCGTGCCAACGAGCGATATCTCCGGCGATTTGCTCTCGCAAAAATTCCCGCGCTAAAATTCTCACCCGTGGCACGCTAATGCAATACTTAGCCATTTGCGAGGACGATCTCTTATTCCAGTTTATGCGCAATGTCGCTGCGGAGCAGCGCGAGGTACGCTACCTAGTGCCCAACGAGAAAGTGGCCCGGGCCATTAAAAGGCGCGGCGGCAAAGCCCGGCACGGTGACCTGCTCAAGGAAGAAACCTATAAAAAGATCAAGCTCCAATACGTCGACCAGGCAATTGTGTTTCTGCGCGACGCCGAACTGCAAGACCGCGTCTGCCGTTTGCTGCGTTCCCTCGACAAAATGGTCTCCATCGTCTCACTCACCTCTGAAAATAACGGCCATCACAAAGAGACTCCTGATCCACTCCTGCGCCATTTGCAGCTCTCCGATATCTTCGAAGAGTTTTGTGCGTCGCAGCTTCTCGATACCCTGAACGTTAAAAAAGTCGAACGGATTCGCTCGCTGTTCGCGGACGGTAGGAAAATCCATATTCTGCTGCAACATGATCCAGATCCCGATGCCATTGGCAGCGCGCTGGCGCTGCGTGAATTGCTCGGGCGCAACCGTCCGACTACGCCGATCGTGACCTTCGGCGAAATCACGCGGCCGGAGAATCTCGCGATGATCCGGCTGCTCGAAATCCAGATCGACAAGATTTCGTATGAGGATCTCCATAAAGACGGTGCCCGGTTGGCGCTCGTGGACGTGCAGCCACCTTACTTTCAGCAGTCCTTGGGCCGAGTCGACCTGGTGGTGGACCACCATCCCAAAAGGATCGCGTTCAAGGCGCGCTTTGCTGATCTGCGCAGCGCCTACGGCGCCACGTCGACAATCTTCACCGAGTATTTACGCGCTGCGGGAATGGAGCCGTCGCAGCGATTGGCCACGGCTCTGGTTTATGGCATCAAGACCGATACGCTATTTCTCGAGCGGGGCAGCAATTTGGCCGACCTGAGCGCATTCAATTTTTTATATCCGCTCGCCAACAAGGCGATGATCGCGCGTATCGAGAGGCCGGCGCTACCGCGCGAAGATCTCGAAGCGATGGGACGCGCCTTGAGTCGGCTTCAAGTCGATAACGGTGTCGCGGTGATTCATCTGGGTGAAATCAATCGCGAAGACGTGATTCCGCAATTGGCTGAATTTTGCCTGCAGATCGAAGGCGTCGATTGGAGCGTGGTCTCCGGGTTGGTCAAAGACCGGGTGGTCATTTCGGTACGCAATGTCGGCTACGTCAAGAGCGCCGGCGAGATTATGAAGAGGCTTTACGATGACATCGGCAGCGCGGGCGGCCACCGCGCCATGGCGAAAGCGGTCGTGCCTCTGGATCGCTTCAAACAAAGGTTCGGCGAAGTCAGCGAAAAGGTAATTCGTGAGGCGATGCTGCCGATGATCGTCGATCGTGACCAGATCGAGCTCGAGCTACATTAAATTCCATTTGGGCTCAGCGTGACCTCGCTGGGCTTTCTTGACATTTTCCACTTATCAGGACTAAGGGTGAAGCTACTTTACACTCAAGGGGGTCTCTATGCCTAAGCTGCGCCATCTGGCGATTCGCACGGAAGACACAGGTAAGCTCGCAGCGTTTTACATGGACGTGTTCGAGATGCAGATGCTGCACAAGGATAAAAACGAAGGCGGCGCGATTTTCCTGACCGACGGCTATTTCAATCTCGCTATTTTACCGAATCACGAGCAGCAGGCACCCAACGGACTTTATCATTTTGGCTTCCAAGTAGAGAGCGGCGAGAAGATCGTCGAACGATTGAAAAAGATCAATCCGAACAAGTTGCCCAAGGCTCGTCCGAACGGCCGTCCCTACGCAGAAACCCGCGGCTCCGATCCCGACGGTAATTACTTCGATATCTCGGAGCACGGATTTGAGAACGTGGTCCCGCTGGGCGAGAAAAAAGAAAATTAGCCAAACTGGTCTTCGACCGTTACCCGTGGAGAGCTGTGCTCGCTACGGATCATCGGCTGTAACCAAGCCTTTCGGGCAAAGTCGTGGCGATGAGATATTGTAGCTATCGCGGGTTGCCGTCCATTACCTGCGTCGCAATTGGCTTGGCGCTTGCCGTGGTCTCGCCCGCGCGAACCGCCGCTCAAATTAAATCCAATTTCGCTTCCAGCGTCACTAGCGAAAGCATGGCCGCCGTCTGGGTGGCGCGCGACCGCGGACTGTTCAAAAAGTATGGGCTCGACGCGCAGTTTATTCTGATGCCGCGAAATCCGCTCGCGGTGGCGGCATTGTTGGCTGGGGAAATCGACACTGCGATCATCGGGCCGGGGCATCTCCTCAATGCTGGCTTGAGCGGCGCGGATCTCATCGGCATCGCGAACTTTCACCTGAAGCTCGATTATCGGCTGAACGCCCGACCTGAGATCAAGAAAGCGGAAGATTTGCGCGGCAAGCGCATCGCGATCAGCGGCCCCGGTTCGACGTCCCATTTAGTCTCGCTGCTTGCGCTTCAGGGTTTAAATCTCGATCCGGGGCAAGCGCATATTACTTTTCTGACGATTTCCGGGACTGAGATAAACCGGCGCCTGGCGCTCGAAAGCGGCAGCATCGAAGCGACCACGATCAGAGGAGCGGTGGGCGATCTTTATAACGCCAAGGGCTATCCGGTTCTCTATAATTTGAAAACAGCCGGGGTGATGTTGCCGCAAAATACTCTCGTGACAACGCGCCGGACGGCCGCAAGCAAACCGCAAGTCATCGAAGGCTATTTAAAAGCGATGGTCGAAGCAATCGCCGTGACGGTAGATCCCGCCAATCGCGAGAGCGTAACCCGCCTGATTGCCGCCAACCTGCGCCTGACCAATCCGGCGGACGCCGAAGAGTCCTATCAAGCAGTGGTCAATTCGTTCGAGCGGGTGCCCACCCCGAACCTGGACGGCATGAAACGATTGCAGCGGCTCCTCACGCAGGTCAACCCGAAGGTTTCGGAAGTCAAAGTGGAGAGTGTGATCGATACCTCTTTCATGAACAAGCTCGAAAGCTCGGGCTTTATTCAGAGCGTATACAAGAAAAACTGATTCACGCTTGAAGAGAGCGATGAACTTCCAATTTGCAAAATCGAAGTCTGAAGCTCATTGAGCAACTGCACAAAAGTTCGAAACAGCCTTGACGCTTGTGAATTTTTCCCGTCACCCGTTTGTTGCCTCTTTGCAGATTCGGATCGCGGATTTTTTTGACAGTAAGCAGGGATCATGAGAACTGAAAACGTCGAAATCGTCGTAGTGGGCGGTGGCAGCGCGGCTTTTGAAGCCGCAGTGGCGGCAAAACAAGCCGGTGCGCCGAAGGTGGTCATGTTCGAAAAGGCTCCGGAGCCGGAATTCGGTGGCAACGCGCGGTTCTCCCATACTGGTTTTCGCTGGGTATTTTCCGGCGCCGACGAGATTCGCCAGTTTCTGCCCGACATCGATGACGCGACTTTCGCGAAGCTCCATCTGCCCGCTTACACCGCGGAGCAATTCCATGCCGACTTGCAACGAGTTACGCGCGGTCGGATCAGCAAAGAGTTGTCCGAAGTCCTGGTGTCGCAATCGAACTCGGCGATTCACTGGATGCGCGAAGTCGGCATCAAGTGGGACATCGACAGCCATGTGATCATCGACGGTCGCTACTATTTCGAGCCGGGTTTGGTGATTCATCCGGTAGGTGGTGTGAGCGGTGGGCTCGGACAGCTCATGCAATGGCGTGAGATCGCGACCCGAATGGGAATCGAGCTCCGCTACGAATCTCGTGTAACCGCACTGCTTGGCAATGACCGCAGTATTCACGGCGTGCGCGTCTCCGATCCCCACGAGGAATATGAAATTCGCACGAATTCACTAATTCTCTGTGCCGGGGGTTTTCAGGCGAGCGCGGAAAAACGCGCGCGGTATCTCGGTCCTAATGCCGATTTGATGAAGGTGCGCGGCAGCAAGCACGATACCGGCGAGGTCCTCATGATGGCGATCGAGCTGGGTGCAAAGACAGCCGGCCATTGGCAAGGCGCCCATGCGACGCCCATCGATGCCACGTTTCCGGATGTGGAGATCAGCAACAAAGCGAATCGCTACGGCTACACTTACGGGATCACGGTCAATTCCCTGGGCCAGCGTTTTTTCGATGAAGGAGAAGCGCGCCATTCCTATACCTATGCCAAAACCGGTTGGGCAGTGCTCGGTCAACCGGGCGCAATTGCGTATCAAATCTATGATCAGAAGGCGGCGAGATTATTGAACCAACGGTATTACGAATTTTCTCATCCCATCGAAGCCGATAGCATCGACGAGCTGGCGAAAAAGATCGGCATCGAGCCCGCCGTGCTGAATCATACTGTGGCTGAATTCAACAGTGCGGTGCGCAAAGATATTCCGTTCGATGCCACAAAGTTGGACGGGCGCTCAACCGAAGGCATTACGCCGAAAAAATCCAACTGGGCCGACAGCATTGATAAGCCGCCGTATTGGGCATACGCAGTTACGGGTGGTATCACGTTTACCTTCGGCGGGTTACAGATCAATACCCAAGCCCAGGTACTGAATACGTCGAACGACCCGATCCGCGGCTTGTTCGCATCCGGCGATATCATCGGGCTGTTCTTCCACAATTACCCTTCCTGCACCGGCCAAACGCGCAATGTGGTTTTTTCCCGCTTGGCGGGGAGAAACGCAGCCGCGCTAGGACTCTAGAGCATCCCCACGGCGAAGTCATCATATCCCCATACTGCGTGAGCGGTCTTCACCACCAGTTCCAGTTTTCTCCGTTGGTCGTCAAAAGAAATTCGGTTGCCTATAATAGATGATGCGAAGCCGCACTGCGTGCTCAGTCCCAAGCGTTCCATGGAAGCGTACCGGCTGGCATCGATAACGCGCTGCCTCAAAAAATCCATGGATTCAAGCTCGGACCGCTTGGTTGTTATCAATCCTAGCACGATAAATTTATCCTCCGGAACATGTCGGAGCGCCTCAAAAGAGCCCGAGCGGGCATCGTCATATTCAAGGAGCAATCGTTGCGCCTTGAGATTTCGAAATAACCGGTGGCTGATCGACTGATAGTCTCCTTGGGAAAGCCACCGGCTTCCTTGATTGCCGCGTCAGATATGAAAGCCGAAAGTCACATCGGCAAAACCCTGCATCACTGCGTTGTCGAGTTCCACCCCGAGAGCAAGCCAGCGATCGAAATTCCAGCCCAGCGCCTCGTAAAAAGCGCGCGTTTTCGGATCGAGCAGTAGACCATAATGCGGCGCGTCGATTTGAATGTAGGAAGCACCGAGGCGAGCGAGTTCCGTAATTTCCTCGCGCAGAATCGAAGTGATATCGGCCAGAAAGGTCTCGAGCGTCGGATAGGCAGCGCCGGAATATTTCGGTGACCAGAAATTTGCCCACAAGCCGGGACTGGGAAGCGTGACCTTGGGAATCTGGTTGGTTTTGCTTTTCAGGTAGGAAAACTCGTGCGCCGAGAGATAACGAAGCCGTTTTAGTCGTGCGACCGCGCCTAGTCGGCGTGGACGCCGTTTTCTCTGAACGCCTTGCTCATCGTGCCACTCGCCCCAAAGAAACGCGTCGAGATCAAATTCGCCAAAGCCGCTGACGGCGGCGGTCATCTGGCTCTGAAAAGACAGCCGGCGCATCTCGCCGTCAGTCACCACTGCGAACCCGATCTTCTCTTGGAGCGCGATGGCGTTGTCGACGGCGCGATCTTCGATCTCTTTGAACTGAGCCCCGTCGATCTCGCCGGCGGCCAATCGCTTTTGCGCCGCAAGGAGTTCCGGCGGCCGAAGCAGGCTTCCGACCGCATCCGCGTGAATCGTGATCATGGTAATGGGACGCTATCAACTGTTCATTCTGTTTGATATTAGATCGGACCCACTAACGGGAAGCTCATCTAGAGATCCTCGATCTTTAAATGGCGGAACGATTTTTTAGTGCGAATCTGTTGATCAGAGGCGCCGGCTCAAGTGAGGAAATAGACAGCGACGATTTTTTGCTACAGCTCAATGATTCCGATCCCGTTGCGCTTGACAAGGTGCGTGCCGTAGCGCTTTGACAGTCGCGTGACACGTTCGAGCACGCGCTCGGCGACCTCGCCTTGCGCGAGAACCGGTCGGCCTCGTTGGGGGCGGGGGCGGCCGAAGCCCTGGTCAATGGGATGAATTCTGATCTCCTTGAGCTTGCGTTGGCTGAACTCGCAAACTGCGAACATGTTTTCCCAGTAAGCGGGATCGCTGGGATGACCTTTTTTACCGCCATTGGTGCGGGCGTCGAGAAAGTCCGACGGCGTTGCTCGCAAATCCAAGTCGAAGCGTTCGTAGGCGTCTGCGGGGAAGAAGCCAACCGTTTCGTTTTGAAAGATCAGGTTACCGACGCTGTAGAAGATCGGTCGCTCTTTATAGATTTCGATACCCAACGGAAAATGCGGTCCATGACCCACGACGACATCGGCGCCGCGCTCGATCGCCTGGTGCGCGAAGGCGACGATAAAGTCGGCGGGTTCTTCAAGCGCAGCGCGGCTGGAAGCGGTGAGCAGGCTCGCGCCGCCGAATTCATGACAGTGCACGCTGACCACAACCCAGTCGGCTTGACGGCGCGCTTCGTGAATCCATCTGAGATTGTCCTCGACATCCCGGGAATTTCCTTCGGTTTCTATGCAAAACATCCGATCTTGGACAAAGCGATAGCCGAGCAAATCGACTTCGGATTCCTTGTCGTCGGCGATCTCCCTATCACTATAAAAATGCTTGCGTGCGCGCTCTTTCCCCATTTCAAAGCCCAGCTCGCGACTGATTCGCTGCAGTTGCTCCAATGCCGCCGCATCGACGCGATAAGTGGTTTTGAACCCGAGCGGATTGATGCCCGGCCGGCCGCGTAAATCGGGTCGTTGTTCACCCGCCTGGTTCCATGGCCTGAACGTCGCAGTGGTCGAAACCAGCGCCACCCGTCCGTTCGGCGTATCGAGATATCCTGGCGCTCTTGCCTCAGCGAGATTTTTGCCCGTTCCCGCGTGCACAATGCCGGCATGGTCGAGATGCCGGATATTCGCCAACACGCCAGCTTCGCCGTAATCGAAGGCGTGATTGTTGGCGCAGGAAACCATGTTGACCCCGAGCCATTGCAAATCTTCGAGTAACTTCGGGTCGGTGGTCATGAAAGTACCCTGGGTAATCCCGGGTGTGCCTTCGTCCCAGAGATGGACGGTGCCTTCAAGGTTGACAAAGGCGGCATCGGCGCTCCGAAAAATATCGCGTAAGCCCAAAAACCCTTCTTCGTTGAAGGGGGCGAGCTTACGCGTAAGCATGCTGTCGCCCGCGAGCACGATCGTGAAATTTCCCGTTTCAGCTTGGTAAATCGTCACGGTTTTAACTCCCGTCGCGGTTAAACTGATGACGCTTTTTGTTGTTCATATCATCACGCAGTGCGGATGATCCGGAGAGGGCGCATGCGATGCAATCCTACAAAATATCTTGATTTCGGGTCCCGCTTTTTTTTTCGTGGAACAAAATCTGCGAATCAAGGAAGTCCCATGATCTTCCGGTACATTTGAAAATAGTCGTTGTAACGGGCGGCCAATGTCATCGGCAGCGGCACGATTTTCGTTTGCGGAGGCGCTTCGCTGAGAATCGGCGAAATGACATCGCTGCGCGGCGCGAAGTAGCCAGCCGCGCCGAGTATTTCCTGACCCTCGTGCGATAACAGAAAATCGACAAACAAACGGGCCGCATTTGGATGGGGCGCTCCCTTGACGACTGCGAGGCCAAAGGTAAGGCCGATGACCGGCTCGGGGGCGATCCAGTCGATCGGCGCCCCGTCTTTTTTCAGTCGATCCACGCCGTTGGCGAACGCCACCACGGCCACGGGCCGCTCGCCGGCAGCGACCATCGTCTGGATCAGCGAGTGACCGGTTCGGAACTGAATATCCTGGGCGGCGAGCTTGCGTAAAAGTTCCAGCGTTTTTGCCTCACCCGAGTAGGTCATCATGCCGGCCATCCATTTGCTCTCGTTTTCGTCCATGATCAGTTGACTTTTCCAATTCGGGGCCGTCAAATCCCAAAACCCCTTCGGCACGGACAAGCCGGGAAATCGGCGCGTATTGTAAGCGATTACGTTGAGGGTCGCGGAGTGCAACGTCCAAAGACCTTTGTCGTCTCTGTAGTCAGCCGGAAAAGCGCTGCGCTCGGGAGAAAGATAGCTGTCGAAAATTCCTTTCTGTAACACGCCATAAAAGTCGAACGCCGATTGGTGCACGACATCGACTGACATCCTGCGCGCTTGCGCTTCGGCAATCAGTCGGGTCGACATCTTCTCCGAGCCAATGCGCACGGTCTCGACCTTAATGGGTGGATATTTTTTTTCGAACGCTGCGCTGAGCTGTTGCGCGGACTGAGCTTCCATCGAAGCGTAAAAGACGACCCGTACTTCTTTCCTCGCTAGGTCAAGCGGCTGCTGTGCCGCCGCCGAGGTGAAACCAGTGAGAAAAAGAGCGCTGATTAGATTGCCTACCGAAAGTGAACGGAATCCCATGGCCCGCTCCTTGGTCCGGTTGTGGCTCATTCGAAAGACCTTTGACCGATTAGCACCAACGCTCGTTAATCGTCAATCCAAGCTTTCAACTTGGAAGTTCAGAAGTGCGATCGAGTGGCACGTTACCTTGACTTCACTCCGGTTTTTTCATAGAAAAAACTTAGCAATCTTGGTGATTTGCTAGACCCCGTTCCAAACCTTTCCCAGGGTTGGCTTTTAAACAATAGGAAATGAACAACCCTTATTTTCCGCTGGTAGTGATGTTCACGCTGGCGGCGGTGGTCGTGTTGGCGCTGCTGCTGATCGCTTGGAAAGTGGGACCTCATTCCACCAATCCGGCGAAGATAGAGCCGTTCGAGTCGGGCAACGCGCCGCGCGGCGACGCGCGCATTCGTTTTTCAGTGAAATTTTACCTGATCGCGATGCTGTTTCTGATCTTCGATCTTGAAGTCGTATTTCTCTACCCTTGGGCGATCTACTTTCGCCAGCTCGGAATCTTTGGCTTGGTACAGATGGGAATTTTTCTCGGTATTCTGACCATCGGCTACATCTACGTGTGGAAGAAGGGTGCCCTCGATTGGGATTGACGAAATGGCGGAAACCGATTCTCGACTAGAAACGATTCAGCAAAAATTGGGGGCCAAGATCATCGAAATCCTGCGGCCGCAGGGAGACGACGTGCTGCTGCTCGACCGGGCCGGGCTGAGAGAGAGCTTGCGGATTTTGAAGGAGACGCCGCAGCTCGATTTCGATTTTCTCTCGGACATCACGGCGGTGGATTATTGGCAGAGAAAGGAACCGCGCTTCGAAGTTGTCTATCAGATCTTATCGCGCGCCGGGCGTGCCCGGCTACGAATCCGGGTTCCGGTGCCGGAGAGCGATCCATCCATCGAGTCGCTGACGCCGATCTGGCGCGGTGCGAACTTCATGGAGCGCGAAGTCTGGGATCTTTTCGGCATTCGCTTCATCGAGCATCCGGATTTGCGGCGAGTTCTTTTGTACGAAGAATTTCGCGGTCATCCGCTCCGGAAAGACTATCCGGTCAACCTCGTTCAGCCCCGAGTTCCTGAACGCAAAATTGAAGGCACGTTCGTCGACGAGCGGTCGCACAACAAGCTGATGCGCTTGAAAAAAACCTTGGGTAGTAAACACTGATATTATGAAAGCAGAAGTGAAAGAGCTTCCGACTGAAACGATGGAGTTGCAGATGGGGCCGTCCCATCCGGCGACCCATGGAACCATTAAATTCAATCTCAAGCTCGAAGGTGAAAAGGTTCTCGACTGCGACGTCGAAGTCGGTTACTTGCATCGAGGTTTCGACAAGAGCTGCGAGCAATCGACCTGGACGCAAGTGATCCCGTATACGGACCGGCTGAATTACGCTTCGCCGCTTATCAATAATGTCGGATACGCCATGACCGTGGAAAAACTAATCGGCGCCGAAACACCGCCGCGCTGCCAGTACATTCGTGTGATCATCAGCGAGTTGGCGCGAATCTACGATCACCTCACCTGTTGCGGCATGGCGTCATCCGAGCTCGGCGCGATCACCGCAGGTTTTTATATGATCGAGGGGCGCGAGCTGATCACTCGAATTGTCGAGCAATTGACCGGCGCACGGCTCACGGTCACGTATGTCCGCATTGGCGGGGTCAAACACGATCTGCCGGACGGTTTTGCCGAAAGCGTCACCCGGGCGTTTCAGACAATACGCAAGCTGCTCGATGATTGTGATCGTTTGCTGTCGCGGAACCGGATATTTCTCGATCGCCTCTCGAACGTTGGAGTGATCTCTCAAGAGACGGCGCTCAACTACTGTCTCACCGGGCCGATTTTGCGCGCGACGGGCATTGGTTACGACGTACGCAAGGCTTTTCCCTACTTAGTGTACAACCAGCTCGATTTCGAGGTGCCGGTGGGCACGCGGGGAGACAACTACGATCGGTTTATCTGCCGTATCCGCGAAATCGAGCAGAGTATGAAGATCGTTGAGCAAGCTCTCGCGCAATTGCCGGTCGGGCCGGTGTGGATCGAGGATCCGCGCTTCGTCCTGCCGGAGAAGGAAAAAGTTTACAACAGCATCGAAGGTCTGATGCACCATTTCAAAATCATCATGGAGGGAATCCACGTCCCGGCAGGAGAAACCTACTTTGCCGTTGAGGGCGGGAATGGCGAGTTGGGTTTCTACATCGTGAGCGATGGCGGCGGCAGGCCCTATCGCATTCGAGTGCGGCCGCCTTGCTTTATCGCCATGGGTGCGTTTCACCAGATGATCACCGGTTACATGGTCGCCGATATCGTGCCGACCTTCGGTATGATCAATATGATCGGCGGTGAGTGCGATCGGTGAAAAGAAGTCCTGAGGGATGAGTGCTGAGTCCTGAGTTTTATGATCGATTTGTTTCTTGCTCAGCACTCGGGACTCAACACTCAGCTCTAATGTTATGGCTCTAGAGTTCTCGCCCGAGACGCTCAAAAAATTCGAAGAAACGGTGGCGCGCTATCCGAAAAAGGAAGCGGCAATGCTGCCGGTGCTGTATTTGGCACAACAGGAGTTTGGCTGCTTAAGCCCGGAGGCGATCGAATACGTCGCGACGTTGATGGAGCAGGCGCCGGCCCGGGTACAGGGCGTTGTGAGTTTTTACACGATGTTCAACACCAAACCCATCGGCCGCCATCATATTCAGGTCTGCCGGACGCTCTCATGCGCGCTCGGCGGGGCGGGACGCATCACCGCTTTCATCAAGCGAAAACTCGGCATCGATATCGGGCAAACCACTACCGATGGCCGCTTTACTTTGAGCGAAGTCGAATGTCTCGCCTCCTGCGGCACGGCGCCGATGATGCAGATCAATGATGCGTATTACGAAAATCTGAATGAAGAGAAGACCGAGAAAATTCTTGATTCGTTGAAGTGAGTTTTGGGATCGCGAGGTGGCGAACCGCCTTCTTCGCTTCGATCCGCACCAAACAAAATGGAAAAAATTCTCCTCCGCAATATCGATGTTCCCGACTTTCACCGCCTGGCGACCTATGAGTCTGCCGGGGGTTACCGATCGTGGCACCGGGTCGTCGAGAATATGAAGCCGGCGGAGCTGATCGACGAAGTCAAAGCTTCCGGACTGCGCGGGCGCGGCGGCGCGGGCTTTCCCACCGGAATGAAGTGGAGCTTTGTGCCGAAGGACAGCCCGAAGCCGAAATACCTTGTCTGCAATGCCGACGAGAGCGAGCCGGGGACCTTCAAGGACCGGTTGCTGATGGAACGCGACCCCCATGCGGTTCTGGAGGGGACGTTAATCGCGGCCTATGCGATCCAATCGCACACGGCATTTATTTACGTTCGCGGCGAGCTCGCATTTGGCACGACCCAGCTGGAGCAGGCGGTCGCCGAAACGTATCAAGCCGGCTTGATCGGAAAAAATATTTTTGGCTCGGGTTACGATCTCGATGTCATTGTGCACCGCGGCGCCGGCGCCTACATCTGCGGCGAGGAAACAGCCTTGCTCTCATCACTTGAAGGAAGCCGCGGCTGGCCCAAGGTGAAGCCGCCGTTTCCGGCGACTCACGGCTTGTTCGGCTGTCCAACGGTGGTGAACAATGTCGAGACGCTCGCGGCTCTACCCTGGATTCTCGATCGCGGCGCGCCAGCTTATGCCGCCCTGGGCACGGAGAAAAGCAAGGGGACAAAACTTTTCAGCGTCAGCGGCCACATCGCCAGGCCGGGGGTGTATGAGCTCGAGATGGGTTATCCGTTCAAAAAATTTCTCGAAGAGGACTGCGGCGGGGTGCCCAATGGCAAGAAGCTCAAGGGCGTCATTCCCGGAGGCGGCTCGATGCCGGTTCTTCGCCCCGAAGAAATCGAAAAGGTGAACTTGGACTATGAATCGGTGCAAGCGGCGGGCAGTCTGCTCGGCTCGGGCGGCGTCATCGTGATGGACGAGACGACCTGTATGGTGCGGGCAGCGTGGAACATCGCCCGTTTTTATGCCCATGAGTCGTGTGGCCAATGCAGTCCATGCCGCGAAGGTTGTCATTGGATGGAAAAAATTTTTCACCGCATTGAACTTGGTGAAGGGGACCCGGCGGATTTGGATTTGATTCTCAACATCAGCGGCAACATTATGGGAAATACCATCTGCCCCTTTGGTGATGCGGCGGCAATGCCGGCGGCCGCGTTTGTCAAAAAATTCCGTGATGAATTCGACGCACATATCGCGGAGAAGCGATGCACGCTAAGAATGGAGTGATGGAGTACTGGAATAATCAAGTGATGCGGAGGGAGCAATCCTCCAATGCTCCAATACTCCATCACTCCGATTTTCGCTTATGGATCCCCTAAAAATCACGATCGACGGCAAGGAAGTCATCACCACCAAGGGCAAGACGGTGATTCAGGTGGCCGACGAACTCGGGCTCCCGATCCCGCGTTATTGCTATCATCCCAAGCTCTCCATCGCCGGCAATTGCCGGATGTGCCTGGTTGAGATCGAGAAGATGCCCAAGCTCCAGATCGCCTGCAATACTCAGGTGGCGGACGGCATGAGCGTTCTGACGCAAAGCCCCAAAGTTTTGGCCGTGCGCAAGGCGGTGCTGGAGTTTTTACTGATCAATCATCCGGTGGATTGTCCGATCTGCGATCAAGCGGGCGAGTGTTGGCTGCAAGACTACTACATGGAGCACGATCGCCAAGCGAGCCGGTTCGAAGTCGGGAAAGTTCATGATCGCAAGAGAACGATATTTGGACCCAACGTGGTTTTCGACGGCGAGCGCTGCATCAAGTGCACGCGCTGCGTGCGTTTCTGCCAGGAGATTACCAAGACCAACGAGCTGACCGTCGTCAACCGCAGCGATCATTCGACCATCGCGCTTTTTGACGACAGCGTGCTCGATAATCCGCTTTCCGCGAATGTCGTGGACATCTGTCCGGTGGGCGCGCTCACGGATCGGGATTTCCGCTTCAAAGTGCGCGTCTGGTACCTGCAAAAAACGCCGTCCATTTGTCCCGGCTGTAGCACCGGGTGCAACATCAGCGTGGAAACGTACCAGAACCGCATCGCGCGTTTTAAACCGCGCGTCAATGAAGCAGTCAACAGTCATTGGCTCTGCGACGAAGGACGTTATTGCTTTCATGATCTCGCCGGCGGCGAGCGCCTGACTACGCCGCTGATTCGACAGGAGGGTGGCTTAGCGGCCGCGACATGGGAGCAGGCCTTTCAAGCGGTCTACTCAGGGCTCAAAGGATCTTCTTCCCTTGCGGCAATTCTTTCCGGGCGAAACACCAATGAGGAAGCCTATCTTTTCGCCAAGCTGATGAAGAAGTTCCGCGCCGATGCAGCGCTCGAGGTTTTCTATCAGGAGCGCGAACTGAACGAGGTAGAAAAGATTCTCGTCAGTCCCGATCGTTCGCCGAATTTCCGCGGTGCGAGAGATATGGGAGTGTGCTCCAGCGATGGGTTTGACGGGCTGCTGCGCCGGCTTCTGTCCGGTGATTTCGCCGCCGCATTTATCGTCGGCGAAGACCTGACACGAGCTGCCGACGCGGAAGCGGTTCGCGCCGCCTTGCAAAAGCTCTCGTTTCTGGTGGTTCAGGATACGCGCGTAACGGAAACCAGCAAGCTCGCGCACGTGGTGCTGCCGGCGGCGCACTTCGGCGAAAAGGATGGGACTTACACCAACCGCAAAGGGCGGCTGCAAAAACTCAATGCTGCGCTGATCGCGCCCGAAGGAGCGCTGCCCGACAGCGAAATTTTTGCGCGACTGGTGGAACTTGCGGGCGAACAAAACGGCTACGGGACACCGGCGCAGATCTTCGCAGCGTTGGCGCGGGAAATTCCCGCTTATAACAAATTAACCTACGATTCGATCGGCGCTCAGGGGATTGAGTTGGACAGCGGTGGTGGCGGAGCATCATGATCGTCGATCTCGCGATTATTGCCGTCAAAGCATTTCTCGTTCTCTTCATGGTTCTTAACCTGGCTGGCGTTTTGGGTTGGGTGGAACGGAAGGGGAGCGCGCTGATCCAGGACCGGATCGGCGCCAACCGGGCCTCTATTTTCGGCTTTGCAGGAATGGGCTTGGTAAACACGCTGATCGCCGATCCGCTTAAATTCCTCACCAAGGAAGATTTCGTCCCGCCCGCCGGCGATAAGCTGCTGCACACTTTGGCGCCCTGCATGGCGTTATTTCCCGCCCTCGTCACTTTTGCCGTCATTCCCTTCGGCGACGTCTTGATTCTCGGCGATCGAGTGATCAATTTGCAGGTGGCCAATCTCAACGTCGGTATTCTTTACGTATTCGCCATGGGATCTCTCGGCGTCTATGGTATCGTGATCGGCGCCTGGGCGTCGAACAACAAATTTTCCCTGCTTGGCGGAGTACGCGGCTCGGCGCAAATGATTTCTTACGAAGTTGCCATGGGACTCTCCGTGATGGGAGTCCTCATGGTCTATTCGACCCTGGATCTGCAAGAGATTGCGCGCGACCAAGG
Organism: Binatia bacterium; assembly: GCA_035455905.1. Classification (GTDB taxonomy): domain Bacteria; phylum Desulfobacterota; class Binatia; order UBA9968; family UBA9968; genus DP-20. Next base: position 22,460 of record DATIEH010000321.1, read on the forward strand.
GATGCTCATCCGCGAGTTGCTGCCCGCAGGCGCCGCTTTTCTGCAGCCCGTGATCGGTTGGCTTCCCGCCTGGGGCGTGTTTTTGCAGCCCCTCGCTTTCCTGCTTTTTTTTACTGCAGCAGTGGCGGAAACCAAGCGCATCCCGTTCGATCTGCCAGAGGGCGAATCGGAGCTGGTGGCCGGCTATCACGTGGAGTACTCCGGCGGTAAATTTTTAATGTTTTTCGCCGGTGAGTTTGCCGAAGTGGTGACCGCGGCGGCTCTCGTGACCACACTTTTTTTTGGCGGTTGGCAGGTCCCGTACCTGATGCGCGACGGCTTTCATTTTCCCTGGGGTAGCATTTGGCTGCTGCCCCATCTGGCGGTGGTGATTCTCCAGGTGGCGGCTTTTACATTGAAGGTTCTTTTTTTCTGCTGGTTACAGATTCTTCTACGCTGGAGCGTGCCGCGCTTTCGCTATGATCAAGTGATGCGCCTCGGATGGAAGATGATGCTGCCGTTGGCTCTGCTCAATGTCGCCGTGACCGCACTGATCATCGTCGCAGCGCAATAGTTCCTATGAAC
>DATIEH010000322.1:0-6415 GCA_035455905.1 Binatia bacterium
GCATTGCCAGAAACTCGAGCGGCTTACGTCAAGTATGTCTCGCGATCATCGGAGGATCGGCCGTGCGTCGGCATGGCCGCAGTCTTGGAAAAAGAGACCGACGGAAGCTGCAAGAATTTGCGCCTGGTTGCCGGAGCCGTCTCGGAAAAACCGGAGGAGATCGCTTCCGCCGAGAAGCTGGCGGGGGGCAAGCAGTTAACAGAAATGATGATCGACGAGATTGCCGATGCCTGCTCGTCGGCCATCGAGCCTCTCTCGGATCTCCGCGGTTCAGCCTGGTATCGGAAGCAGATCATTCGAGTGATGGCGCGACGAGCCATACAGCAAGCGCTGGATGGACACCAACGTGGTGTTTAGGAAACGGACAACACAAAGGACCTACGACATTGTCTCTCGGTGAAGCCCTATCCATGCTCGATGCCGAAGAGCGCGTGACCGGCCACATCAATTACACGCTCAACATCGAGGCGCCGGCAATGCTCGTGGGCAAGATCCTGCGTAGCCCTCTGCCACACGCGCACATAGTGCGCATCGATATCGCTCGTGCGCAAAGGTTGACCGGAGTCGGTGCGGTTTTAAGCCGCGACGACTTCGGCCCGCACACAGGTTACAGCGGCAGGTATGGCCGAATTTTTTGCGATCAGACGGTCGTAGCGCTAGACAAGGTGCGTTTCGTCGGTGATCCCGTAGCCGCAGTGGCCGCCTGCGACGAAGACACCGCGCTCGAGGCGTTGTCACAGATCGACATCGATTATGAAGAAATCCCGGCTGTGTTTGACGAGACCGAAGCGCTCACACCCACCGCACCATTGGTACACGATCCTCGTCCCGAACAGCAGCCGATGTTCAGCAAAATGATCGAGGATTTACCCGGCGGCACCAATCTTTGCAGCCACTTCAAGCTTCGCCGCGGCGATATCGAAGAGGGTTTTTGTCAGGCCGATTTTGTTTTCGAGGATACGTTTCGTTCACCTGCAGCGCAGCATGTTCCCCTCGAGCCTCACGTCACCGTGGCGCAGTATGCGCGGCAACAATTGACTCTCTGGACTTCGACTCAGATGCCGCACGCGATCCGTGCGCAAATGGCGGAGCTGTTGAATTTGCCGCTCGAGCGCGTACGGGTGATTGTCGCCACCCTGGGTGGCGGCTTTGGCTCGAAAGGTTCGCTCCGGTTGGAACCGATCACGGCTTTTCTGGCGCTGAAAGCGCAGCGCGCGGTGAAGATCGTTCTTAGCCGGGAGGAAGAATTTGTCACGGTGTGCAAACACCCGGCGACAATACGAATCAAAACGGGCGTGATGAAAGACGGCACTTTGGTGGCGCGTCAGGTGAGCGCTAATTTTAATACCGGCGCATACAGCGATATTGGTCCTGTCGTCGCCCGCAACGGCGGCTCCGCCATGTCCGGCCCATACAGAATTCCCCACGTGCGCATCGATTCCTGCGCAGTGTGGACCAATATCGTGCCTGCAGGAGCTTTGCGCGGCTTCGGAGTGCCACAGGCCGTTTGGGCGTATGAGAGCCAGATGGACATGATCGCCGAACGCCTCGGTCTCGAGCCGCTGGAATTCCGGCGAAAGAATTTGCTCTGCGATCGTGACTTGTTTGCGACCGGTGAAGAGCTCAGTAACATCCACTTTGATGAGCTCCTCGATCGGGCTGCGGCATCTATAGATTGGTCCTGCGACGACGCTCGTTGGTTGAATCGTACCGAGCCCAAGCAAAAAACCGTGCGCCGGGGCAAAGGACTGGCGATGGTAATCAAGGCGACCATCACCCCTTCGACTTCAGCGGCCGCATTGAAGCTGAACGAAGACGGTAGTCTCAATGTTTTAACCAGTAGCGTAGAATGCGGCCAGGGAGCAAAGACTGTACTGGCGCAAATCGCCGCCGATGCGATGCATATGCCTGTAAGGCGCATTTCCGTTTCAGACCCCGATACCGACCTTACGCCATACGACCAGCAAACCAGTTCCAGTCGGACCACCTACTCGATGGGCGGAGCGATCCGTGAGGCCGCGAGCGATCTTAAGCGCCACATACTCGATTGCGCAGCCGAGAACCTCGAAGTATCGGTCAGTGATCTGATCATCGAAGACTCACAGGTAATGGTTCGCGGCACCCCGCAACGCTCGCTCAGCTACGGCGAAATTACTCGGTTAAGTAATCAAGGGAATCTCTTCGGGCACGGCGCGTTCACCACCCGAGGCGGCCTTGATTTGCAAACCGGACAGGGCATCGGCTCGGTCCATTGGCATCAGGGGGCGATCGGCTGTGAAGTTGAGGTCGATATTGAAACCGGCAAAATCAAAATCCTTCGTTTGAGCCCCTGTGTCTTCGCCGGCCGAGTCGTCAACCCCCGCTTATGCGAGTTGCAACTGGAAGGCTGCGCGATTTTCGGTTTGGGTCAGGCATTGTTCGAGGAAATGGCCTACGGAGAGCACGGCCAGTTGCTCAACGCAAACTTGAGCGACTACAACATTCCATCTTTCGCGGATGTCCCCCTAAAGTTCGATTCGTCGGCCCTGGAGCACGCAGGCTCCGAAGAGCTCCACGGCATCGGTGAAACCCTTTTGCCGCCGGTAATGGCCGCGATCGGGAACGCCGTATACAACGCGGCGGGAGTGCGCATTCACGAGCTCCCGCTTAGTGCGGAGAGAGTCTTGCGCGAGCTCAGTCGAGCAAACATGTCGCGGCGTGAATAGAATTTCTGCGCGCGATTCGAGGAACCGGATGAAGCAGATCATCAAGCTCAAGGTCAATGGCAACATGGAAGAAAAAGCGGTCCACACGCATCATACTCTGCTAGAAGTCTTGCGCTCCGAATACAAACTTTTTGGCGCTCGCGAAGGTTGCGGCATCGGCATGTGCGGCGCCTGCACCGTTCTTCTCGATGGTCAGCCAATGAGCTCGTGCATTTTGCTTGCTGCATTGGCCGAAGGGAAAGAGATCACCACCATCGAGGGACTGAGCGATCCGGGCAAGTTGCACCCGATTCAGCAGGCCTTTATCGACCATAACGCGTTTCAATGTTCCTATTGCACGCCGGGATTTATTTTAAGCACTAAGAGTCTTTTGGCGGAAAATCCCGTCCCCACGGTGGAGCAAGTCCGGACGTATTTAGCCGGCAATCTTTGTCGGTGCGGCAGCTACTACAAAATTCAAGAAGCCGTGCTCGATGCGGCGGCACGTTTGCGCGGCGAGAAGCAAAACCCGCCGTTGCCTTAACTCAAACGAGGTCGCGGAACCCAACACCCAAGCACAGGAGGGCATCAGAATGAACAGAATTCTCGCGGCGGCCCTAAGCGTATTTTTCTTACTGACCACAGCACAAGCAGCAGAAGTCGAGGTGCTTAAACCGAAAGGCAATCTTGAAGTCAAGCTCGGGCATCCTTCATCGATTTCGCTCTACGACATGCCCGCCATACTCACACGTGAACGCTTGAATCAAAATGGTTGGAATGTAAGCAGCGTCGAATTCACTCGCACCGATCTCAATGTTCAAGCGCTCGCACAGGGCACGATCCAAGTCGCCAACTCTCAGGTGATGGATCCGATTCGCGCCATTCAGAAGGGCGCGAAACTTTCTTTTCTCATGGAAAACAACGGTGGCGAGTTCGTGATGATCGCCAAGAATGAGATCAAAGACTGTAAAGATACAGACGGCAAGCGCTTTGCCATTCACGGCGAAGCGGCAACTACGTCGTTGGCGGCCAAAATCTGGCTGCTCAACGATTGCAAGGTGAAGCCCAATATCATGGTCATCCCCGGCGGGGAAAACCGTATCGTCGCGCTCCAGAATAACCAAATTGACGCCACCCTGGTGCAAATGGGGGACTGGCTCAATCTCGATGACAAAGCGCCGGGCCGCTATCACATCATCAAGACCGGCAATCTTTTCGATATCAGCGGGGCCAGCTTCTGGGCCAACGTCGAGTGGTTACGGAAGAACGAAGATGTCGCGATCGCCTACATGGCGGAACTTTTAAAGAGCTTCCGTATGGCCCACGCGAATCCAAAAATTCTCGAGCCGGTTGTGGCTAAATATCTGCCGGATATGCCGAAGAACATCATCGCTCCGGCGATCAAAGCCTACTTGGATGTCGTGCGCGCCTGGCCGCAGAACGGCGGCGACACTTCCATCCTCGATGACACGGTGAAGTTCTTTACCGCTAGCGGTGAGCTAAAAACGCCGGTGAATACCAAGGAAATCGTCGACTCCAAGATTCTCTCCAGCGCGCTCGTGAAGGTGGGAAGAGTTCAGGGAGTACGGTGAAAATCTCGCTCAAGACCTCGAGCGAATGAAATGAAGACGCTCGCGCGCGATTGGGGGCTTAGGCTTGCTGTATTAGCGACTGCGGTGGCCCTCTGGGAATATTTCCTGAGCCGCTCGCAAAATTTTCTTTTGCCGACCTTCGCTCATATTGCAACGGGGTTGTTTCATTTGATCTTCCTCGAGCCGCGCTTCTGGGAAGCGCTTTATATCAGCAACCAGGCTTTGATTTTCGGTTACGCCGCCGCGGTTATGATCGGTGTTCCTTTAGGACTCATGGCGGCCAGGTTGCCTTGGATGGATCGCCTGCTCAATCCTTATTTTGCCGTGCTGCTGGTGATGCCGGTCGCGCCGCTCATTCCAATCGTGATCATCGCCCTCGGCCTAGGTCTCGCCGCCCGAGTATTCATCGTCGTGTCGTTTGCGCTGGTCTTTATCACGATCAACACCCGCGCCGGCGTGCGCAGCATTGAACCGACCTTGATCGAAATGGCGAAGTCCTTCGGCGCCACGGAAAGCCAGATCTGGCGGCGAATTATTGTTCCCGGCGCCCTGCCCGCTATCTTTGTCGGTCTGAGAATCGGTCTCGGCCGAGCCATCACCGGCATGGTCATGGTCGAACTTATTCTCGTCGCAAGCGGTCTGGGCCGGCTGCTTCTGGAATTTTCCGGCCGTATGCAGTCGGACATGGTATTCGCCACAGTGCTTGCTGTTATCATCGAAGCTTTGGCGTTGCTCTCCGTTATGCAAATCCTCGAGAGAAAAATCGCCCCCTGGGCACCCGACATTTCCATCGGCTGACCGGATAAATCGAGCAGATGATTCAAGTCAAAAATTTAACCAAAGAATTCGGACGCATCGACAACGGCGGCGGCGTGCTGGCCCTCAGCGACATCGATTTCGAAGTCCGGGACAATGAATTCGTCACGGTGATCGGGCCGAGCGGTTGCGGCAAGACAACGCTGCTTAGAATCATCGCCGGACTGATTCCGTACCAACACGGGGAAGTCAGCATCGATTCGCATCCGGTCGTCGGCCCCGGACCGGAGCGCGCGGTGGTCTTTCAGAATTTTGCGCTGCTGCCTTGGACTGACGTCCTTGGCAACGTAACCTTCGGTCTGGACGTTCGCGGCGCAACCAAGAGCGACTCTCAAGCCAAAGCCAAGGAGCTCATCAAGTTAGTCGGGTTGGAGGGTTTCGAGCAACGATTACCGAAAGAGCTTTCCGGCGGCATGCAGCAGCGAGTCGGCCTGGCGCGCGCTCTGGCGGTGAATCCGCGGATCTTGCTCATGGATGAGCCGTTCGGCGCTCTCGACGAACAAACCCGCCGTCTTTTACAAGAACAATTGCTCCAGCTCTGGGAGCGGGAACGGAAGACGGTGGTGTTCATCACCCATAGCATGGAAGAGGCGGTGATGCTCGGCGACCGAGTGATGCTCATGACCCCGCGTCCGGGCAAGGTCAAGGAAATGATCGACGTCCCGCTCAAGAGACCGCGACCGCCTGACATCGAGAAGTCGTCGGCCTTCGTCGAGATCAAAGAATATCTCTGGGAAAATCTACGGGCGATGCAGACACACCAATCATGAAATCTATGACGGCATCAGAAGCGGTCATCAAAACGACCGCTGCCAAAAACATCGGTTCGTCGCGTGCGCTGAACCGCTTGCTGCGTCACTGGGCCCTAGAAGTTTTTGCCTTGTTCGCCGGTGCAGTGATCTGGGAGAGTCTCGGTTGGGGCCTCGGCTTGCAATGGCTGCCGCCATTCTCTCAGGTGATCGTAGCCCTCGTCCAATTTGTCGCAAGCGGGGTCATTTTGTCGAATCTCCAATCGAGCTTGATGAGTTTGATCGTCGGTTTTGCCCTATCGCTCATTTTCGGACTTGTTCTCGGCGCGCTCATGGGTCGTTACCGCGTCGTCGAAAAAGCCTTCGATGTCTACGTTCATGCGCTCTTCGTCTGCCCATCGATTCTCTTCGCGCCGATCTTTTTTGCGATCTTCGGCTTGTCCGACGCGTCTCGAATCGCAATCATCTTTGTGTATTCGACCTTTGTCATCGTGATCAACACCGCCACCGCGATTCGTACTGTCGACCCGTCACTGATCGAAATGGCGTATTCGTTCGGCTGTCGCGAGCGTCA
>DATIEH010000323.1:0-3835 GCA_035455905.1 Binatia bacterium
GGATTTCGCGTTCTGGCCGACGGCGTGGAATTGGGCATTCCTTTTCTGCAGGGCGGGCTCGTCACCCGGCGCGCTTACATCAAGTCGAACGAAGACACTGTGCGACGCATGGTGCGGGTGATCGTCGAAGCGATTCACTACGCTAAAACCAATCGGGAAGCTGCGCTCAAAGTCATGCAAAAGTATCTTCGGGTTCAGGACCGCGACGCACTGGAAGACGCGTATGAATCCTTCGTCGTGAAACAATTTCCCCGGGTTCCCTATGCGAACCCCGCGGCGGTCCAAGCGATTTTCGATCTCGCCGCAGCACGCGACCCGCGCGCCAAGACCGCCGATCCGCAGGGATTCATCGACATGCGCTTTGTCCGCGAGCTCGAGCAGAGCGGAGCGATCGACCAGATCTATAGCCCGAGTCGCTGAGCAAGTTCGCGCGCTGACTTCACACTATTTCCACAGGAGAACCCAATGGAAACCCTGAAGGTGATTGACTCCGACGGCCATGTTCAAGAGCATGACGCAGACATTCGCCCCCATATGGAAGAACCCTACTGTAAGCGTCGCGGTTCGCTGCTGCCCAGCGATGAATGGGACTCCAGCATGTACGGCACCCTCGGTATGAAAGTCCGCGATGCGACCATGAGGCTTCACGACATGGATCGGGAAACCATCGACACCGCCGTGCTTTTTCCGACGAGCGCGTTTCACATGACCCGCCTTGCGGAAAAAGATTACGCCGCTGCTTATTGCCGAGCTTACAATAATTGGATCGCAGAACACTGTCAGGCGAGCCCGCGGCTAAAAGGCGTCGCTCTCGTGCCGTTTCAGAACGTTCCGGCAGCTGTTGAGGAAGTCCATCGCGCAATCACGAAGCTTAACTTGGCCGGAGTCGCCGTGGCTTCCTTCGGTATGAAGGAACATCTCGGCAAACCGGAATTTTGGCCCATCTATGAAGAACTGCAACGATTGAATGCGCCGTTACTGGTACATAATTCCCGCCAGGGTCCGGCCGGCGAAATTCGTTTCGACTCTTTCTTGTTCAAGCACACCATCGGCCGTCCATTTGAAACCCTGCTGGACTGCGCGGCGTTGATCTACGGCGGCGTGCCGGAAAACTTTCCCAAGCTGCGCGTCGCGTTTCTTGAGTGCGGTGCCGGTTGGGTTCCTTATTGGATGGACCGGATGGACGAAGAATGGGAAAAGCGCAAATCGGAAGCGCCTTTGCTCAAAGCGAAGCCGAGCGAATACATGACCGCCGGGAACTGGTTTTACGCCGCCGAACCGGAAGAGACCACGCTCCCGTTCGTGCTCGATCGGGTCGGCGAAGATCAGATTCTTTTCGCCTCGGACTACCCCCACTGGGACGGCAACTTTCCTTACATGGTGTCCACCCTTAAAAATCGCCGCGATATTTCGGATGACGCCAAAGGCAAAATCTTGCGCCTCAACGCGCTTAGGCTCTACGGTTGGAACAGCTAGAACCCGGATCGTGAGCCGACGACGACGTATGCTATTCCCACAATCCTTCCGGCAGCGGTAGACCGGCAAGATCCTCACTGCTCAATCGCTCGTCCGGTTCGATCCCGAATCGCTCGAGCACCGCAATGAGTTGGCGGGTATGTTGCGCCGAGTGCCACGTCGAGCGTTCAAACAATTGATGCATTGGCGGAGTGCCATAGAAGGTTTTGATCCTTCGCCCGCATGATTTGTCTTCGACCCGCTCCCACCAATTTTCGATCCGACGGATGATGCTTTCGCCGTACCGGATGATCTCCGTGCTCGTTGTGCACGCCCCGTCAGCAGGCGGCACATTGGCGTTGTTGACGCGGTATTCCACATCATCGATGGCGGTTTCGAGAAATGCTTCGCCGATCCGAAAAATGTGATGGCTCATGAGCCTGATCGAGCGATCACGATTATCGATGACGCGCTCCACCAGCCGTGAATCGGGAATCTGCCGAATGTAACGCTGCGCAGCGCGCAAGACTTTGACCCATTTCACCAAAAGCACCGGCGCAGAAAGCGGCGTGTGTCCCGTGCCTTGCACGCCAACAAACTCGGCGACATCTTCGAGGTTCTGACAAAAAATGTACTGCCCCGCACGCGCAAGCACCGGCACCGTGCTGACCCCTAGCTCCAAAAGACGCTCGCGTCCGGCGCCGTCGTTCATGACGTCGACAGTGTTGAACGGGATCTGTTTTTTCGAAAGAAACTCTTTCGTCCTGAGGCAGCTGCTTCAGCCCGGCTGGGTGAACAAAACAAGCGGATCCGCGAAGTTTTCCATCTTCTATCGATCCACCGGCTTAACCGAGCCGGTAAAATCGCCTTGCATTGTCATACATCATGTTCTTCTTGGCCACGTCGGATAAGTCGGTACGTTCGCGAACTTTACTGATAGTGTGCGGCCAGTCGCCGTCCCAGTGCGGATAATCGGAGGAATAAAGCAGAGTATGTTCCAGACCCCAGCGGATTCCATCCGGAATGGTTTTTTCGCCGCATTCAACACCGAAGAAAACCCGTCCGCTCGCCACATATTCGCTCGGCAGCTTGGTGAGGTAGGGAGTTTCATCGGCACCGCGTTTTTCGACTTCTTCGTCGAGGCGATCCATCATGTACGGCACCCATCCAATCCCTGACTCGAGATAAGCGATGCTGAGCTTGGGAAATCGTTCGAATACGCCGCCGACAATGGTCGCGATCATCGCCATCATCTGTTCTGCGGGGTGATCGATCGTGTGCGCAGAGAGAAATTTCCGAAAGCGCTGGCCGCCCAGTGAGTCGGCTGAAGTCCCGGTGTGAAAGCCAAGACCGACTCCCAGTTCTTGCGCCGCTGCGTAGATGGGGTCGTACCAGGAATCGCCGAAATCGGGACGCTGTGGAATGAACGTTGGCAACACCCCGGCCACCGCGCCGCGTTCGATAACTGCCCGAGTTAACTCCTCGGCCGCAGCTTTGGGATCCTGCGCTGCCAAGAGCGCTACGAATTTCAGCCGCTGGGGATCCGTCTTGCAAAAATGAAACAGCCATTCGTTATAGGCTTTACTCACCGCGGTCGCGAAATCGAGCTCGTGCAGCACGCCGATATGCAAACCCGCCGTAGGATACAAGACCATTATGTCTATGCCATCCTTGTCCATGGCCGCGATCTGGTCGCGTGGGCCTTCGGGTTTGGCGCCGAGCTTCCCGCGCAGATCGCGATCCCAAGAGTCGTTAGGAAACAAGTTGCGCCGCTGCCAGCGCGGCTCCAAAAATTCGCGCATGCCGGCCAACGACTCGCGTACGTGGCCGTCGGCATCGATGATCCGATAGTTTTCCATAAACTCCTCCGTGCAATCTTCCTCGGGAGCAGTTCTCTAGTGGTCTAGCACCCTCAAAACACCGCCGTCAACTCGCGTTGCTAGAGATAATTTTCAATTGCCGCCGTATTATCGTCCATAACGCCGCGAGATCCAGTCGAAACCGGAAAACAGCTCTGTTACAATCTCCGGCCAATGAAATCGGTTCGCAAAGCGCTCACCATCGCCGGCTCCGATTCAGGCGCCGGCGCAGGGATCCAAGCCGACCTGAAGACATTCGCCGCGCTCGGTGTTTATGGCACGTCAGCAATCACCGCGATTACCGCACAGAACACGGTCGGTGTCAGTCAAATCCTGGCGCTGAAACCCGAGCTTGTGGCGGAACAGATAGATGCGGTGATGGAAGATATCGGCGCGCATGCGGTCAAGACCGGCATGCTCGCCAATGCGGCGATCATCGAAGCGGTCGCGGCGAAGATCCAGCAGCACCGGTTTAAAAATGTCGTCGTCGACCCGGTCATGGTGGCGACTTCCGGAGACTT
>DATIEH010000324.1:0-2470 GCA_035455905.1 Binatia bacterium
ACCCTGAAACACCATTCTATTCGAAAGAGTTCTCCACAACACCCGAAAGCCCTTGCAACTCTAAGTCCCACCTTCCGCTCGGTTCATCGGGCATGGGAATGATCCGCTTGCGTCAGGACGGCCTGCCCCGTTTCAAGCAGAGACTTCAGATTTGAAAGAATCTTCGGCCATCCCCCTGAAACAGCTTGAATGAACTTCGAATCCGGGTACTCGATCATGTGTGTTATGGTGAGCCGCACGGTCGCGCCAACCGGCTCGAGTTCCATCGTGCAGAGGGAGACGCCTTCCGCTTTCAATTCTGGCCTGAACTCGTTGCGCCACTTAAGGCGCATGCGCTTCGGTCGATCGAATTCGAGAGTCTCGCCGGTGTCGCCGATCCTCCCGTCAGGGAACAACATTTGCCACTCTGCACCCTTCTTCCATTCGCTTTCGATATGCATTCCGAACCAATACTCCTTCATTTGGGCGGGGTCGGTCAGCGCGGACCATAGCTTTTCGGGCGTCGTGCGGATGAAAATTACATAGACGAAAGTGCTTTGTGCTGATTGGCTCATGACTATTCTTCCTCCAAATTCCTTCTAAGTTTCGAGAGTGCTTGCAGCCGGGGCTGCTCGAACTTGCTGATCCATCGCTCAGCGATTTCGTTGATAGGCACAGGATTGATGAAATGAAGCCGTTCCCTTCCTTCGCGCTTCCAGGAGATCAGGTTGGCGTTCTTGAGAATCGTCAGATGCTTCGCGACCGCTTGCCTCGTCATCTCCAGACCAACGCAGAGTTCGCCGAGAGTCTGGCCGTTCTTCCGGCGCAACCGGTCGAGAAGCTTGCGGCGGCTTGCGTCCGCCAGCGCCCTGAAAACGGCATCGTCCATATCGGAATAGGGAACCATATGGTTGCATGAGAATAATAGGCAACCATTAGGTTGCATGTCAAGAGAATTTTTAGGGATTCGCGTATTCGCATGGGGCTCAGACCGTATTCAGTCCTTCGCCGAGCTATCGCTGTGGCGCGTCCCGGCACGTCATTGTTTCGAACGCTCAAGTCCATTCGCCCCACATAGGCTGTTGACTTGCGCATTTTCCTCGCGGAATAATGCACATGTTCGGGTGTTGGAGTTCACCCTAAACCGCCCCTAAAGGGGGCAGATGACTCCTACTAGAGGGTTTGTTTCTGGCCTGGGGTCGTTTGCCTGCTCGCCGTTCCCCGCGCTGAATCCCTCGAAGAGTACCGACTAGCACAGCAAACCCTTAACATGACTAAATATCTAATCGTTGCTTTTGGCGGCGCGCTCGGCTCCATGCTGCGGTTCTGGGCCGGAACCTTCGTCGGCGGCCGCCTCGGCACGCGCTTTCCGTACGGCACATTCGTCATCAACATCACTGCGTCATTTCTCATCGGCTTTATCATGACGATCCTCGCCGAACGCGCGCACTTAAGCGCAAATTGGAGATACCTGCTGGTGATCGGCTTCCTCGGCGGCTACAGCACATTTTCTTCTTTCGAATGGGAGACATTCGCCGTCTTCCGCGACGGCGAATTGTTAATTGCCGGCTTAAATATAGCGCTCAGCGTCGCCGTCGGCTTTATCGCCGTCTGGCTCGGCGTCATCGCCGGAAAAACGGTCGCTTGAAATGAAACAAACGAACAACTCGATGGAAGGGCGGGCTTCAACCTCGTCGTAACCGCTGCCCCATGAAAGGACCTTAGCCCCTGAAGCCGTGCCTTTTTTGAGGAGAATCAATGCTGAAACCGGGCCCTGCTAAAAAAGTGAGCATCTACGTCGGCGAGGATCATCACTATCGCGGCCAATCCGTTTACTCCGCCATATTGAATTTCCTCTTTTATCACGGCATATCGGGCGCGAGTGTCGTGCGAGGCGTTGCTGGCTTCGGCGCCGACCACCATCTCCACTCGACGCGCGCTGAGGCTCTCACTGCCGACCTGCCGATGAAGATTGAATTCATCGAGTCCGCTGAAAAGGTCGAAGAAGTCCTGCCCAAGCTTCGCGAACTCGCCGGGACGGGCCTGATCGAAATTCAGGACACGATCATCGTCAAACCCGCCGAAACCGAAGCCGATAAAAAGCAGCAGACGTCCCTGCCCTCGCTAAAGCGCCGGGGCACCGCAAAACTGATGCGCATCTTCATCGGCGAAAACGACAAATGGCGCGGTATGCCGCTCTACAAAGCCTTGGTCGAGAGCATGCGCGCGCATGACATTGCGGGCGTCACCGTTTACCACGGCATCCTCGGATACGGCGCCAACCGTCGCATCCACAAAGATTCCGCGCTGCACCTTTCGCATGACCGTCCTGTAATGCTCTCGGTCGTCGACACGGAGGAAAAGCTACGCGCCTATTTCCCGATCCTCGATGACATGGTGCTGCAAGGCCTCGTCGTTTTTTCGGATGTTGACGTGATCAAGTACACGCACGATTTCGACGCCACCGAACGCCGAAAGGAGGATCGCTCAT
>DATIEH010000325.1:0-6877 GCA_035455905.1 Binatia bacterium
GGCGATTCGCGCACGTGAATTGTCTGTCGATCGATGACCGCCCGGCCGGCAGATGAGGCATGAGTAATGGGTCGTTTCGTTGTGGCGATTGGGATCCAGCCGTACTTCGCAACCAGCTCTAGTGTCCTGGAACCAAAGTTCGTTTACAAAATCGAGCTACAGATGCAAGGATTTCGTCAGCTGTTTTGGTCCAGATGAACGGCTTCGGATGCTCGTTGTGAGTGTCGATATAGTTTCGAATGGTTATTTCAAGTTCACGGGTGCTGCGGAAGATACCGCGTCGAATTTGTTTTTCCGTGAGCAGCGCGAACCAGCGCTCGACAAGATTGATCCAGGAAGCTCCGGTGGGAGTGAAGTGCAAATGGAAACGCGGCCGTTTCAGTAGCCATCGCTGGATCATTGGTGATTTATGAGTTCCGTAGTTGTCCAAAATCAGATCAACGTTCAAAGGCTGCGGCACGGCTTGATCGATCCGATCGAGGAACTTACGGAATTCCATTGAGCGATGACGGCGATGAAGTTGGCCGATCACCCGGCCACTCTTGACTTCGAGCGCAGCAAACAACGAGGTGGTTCCGTGACGCGTGTAGTCATGGCTGCGCCGTTCGTTTTGGCCAGGACGCATCGGCAGCACTGGCTGCGAGCGATCCAGAGCCTGAATCTGTGCCTTCTCATCAACACACAAAACTAGCGCTTTGGTGGGAGGATTGAGATACAACCCCACAATGTCACGAACTTTCTCAATGAACAGCGGATCCTTAGAAAGTTTAAAGGTTTCGCTGCGGTGGGGAGCCAATGCAAAGGCATTCCAGATTCGCCGTACAGTGGTGTGGCTTAAGCCGCACGTCTGCGCCATCGAACGAGTACTCCAGTGTGTGGCATCCTTCGGAGTCGCTTCCAAGGTCATCGCCAGCACCCGTTCTACTTTCGTATCGCTAAGACGAAGGGGCGTACCCGGTCGCGGTTCGTCGAGCAAGCCATCGAGTCGTTTGTTCACAAACCGGCTGCGCCACTTCCCGACCGTCTGCATCGTCACCTTAAGTCGAACCGCCACTATCGTATTGCTCGATCCGTCGGCACACGCCAAAATCATTCGTGCACGCTGCGCCAGGGCTTGCGCCGACTTGGGTCGACGAGCCCATCGCTCAAGAATGATTTGTTCTTCTTGCGTCAACATCAGCGGTACAATCGGTCGTCCTCTTCGCATCGTCGACCTCCTTATCGAAGTTTCGACGCGCAGGGACAATATTTATTCAACGGACTTCAGTTCCAGGACACTAGCAGGTCGTTTAAAAATTCGCGCAGCTCGCGGTGGTTCGCCATATTGCTGCGAAAAATCAAACGGCCGTCTTTGTTGATGATAAAAAGCGCGTTGGGCCAGACCCCGTACGCGCGATGAATTCTTCCATCGAGGTGATCGACTAGAATTGGGAATTTGACGTTTTCCAAGCGCTGAAGATCGCGCGCGTAGGCGATTTTTTGCTCGAACGACTGATGTGCCGAATAGTTTTCCGCCGGATGGGATTCGCGCGTGTAGAGCAGAAAAAATGAAACCCCTTTGCTGTCGAATTCCGAGTGGAGCCGGTTAAATTCGGGAATTTCGAAGGCGCACATAGGACTCGTCACTGCACCGGTCATCATGACCACCTGTCGCTTGCCACCAAACTGGGCGAGGCGCACCACACCGCCATTTAAATCTCGGGCTTCAAAATCGGGAGCGGGGAGACCGATTTTTGCCGCCATTGTCTCACCGGGATCGGTGGGTGCAGGAGCAGCAGTGGAAAAATGTTCGAGATTGTAAGCGCGTTCTTCGTCCGTCATCGAAAGCTCAACAGAATTAAAGCTGAAGGATTATGTCATTCCGAGGCGTTGCCGAAGAATCTCTCGCTGAAGGCGAAATACCTCGCTTTGGTCAGCATGACAGCGGACGATAACGGCTGAGAGAAAGTTACTTTGCCGTAATTCCTGTCCCGCTGTTTCGTGGCTCTTCCCGATAGACTCCGATCGCCTCCTGGAGTGGTCGATCCGTCGTTGAGAAAAGCACGGCAGGAATGGTTCGTGATGAATTCTCGTGCCGGTGCCAGCTCCAGTTCGGCACGACAAAAAAGTCTCCTGACTCCCATGCCAGTCTCTCTCCGGCGACCTCGGTGGTCCCACTTCCTTCGACGACATAATAAAGTTGATTGGAAGTGTGGCGATGCTCCTCAGTCTGCTTACCGCCATCAAGCATTTGGATCCAACAGGAAAACGTCGGAAACGTCGAACCGCCCGTGACCGGATTTCGGTATTCGAGACACTTGCCGTCGAAGGCGTTTTCGTTTTCCGCAAGCGTCGCCGCCAAAGCCCGTCGCGTCTCCGGCCATTTATAAACCAGCGACTTGAGCGCTTGGCCGGGCGGCGCGAGCAAACCGGGATTGCGCACCGCGGTATCGACCGGACTGTTGTAGAGCCGCGCATCCTCGGCCGGATGCGGTTCCTGAAACATTGTGCGCAGCATGCGCATCAAAGCGGAGTCGAGGCAATCGATCCAGATCGCATCCTGGTCGGTCTCGTTGATGTGATTGTGCCAGCCCCAGCTCGGTTGAATTACTAGATCGCCTCGTTCCATCACGCACTTCTCGCCGTCGGTTATGGTGTAGACGCCCTCGGCGCCTTCGATAACGAAACGCATCGCCGCGTTAGTATGTCGATGCGAATAGACTGCTTCTCCGGCTTTGACCAGCTTCACCGCCATGTTCAACGTATGACTCGTGCTGTCGCCCATGTTTGGGTGAACCAGGCTAATGGCGCGGCGCGCGCCTTTGTAGTTGGTGGTAATCAACTGGCCGGCCGCTTCGAGGCCGGCGCGGATCTTCGCCCATTTCCAGAGCATGGGTTTACCGAAAGGCACCGGCTCACGGCGGATCGCTTCTTCGCGCGCCCAGAGCCCGCGCATGGAATCTTTCGCCAATTCGGCATCGAGCGATTTAAGGTCGGACATGATTTTGTCCTCTCGCCATAATCCGGGACAACCGCCGGCCGCCCTACGGCTGGTCACTCAGATGGAAATATTTCACGGCGTTGCCGACGGTCATTTTCCAGATTTCGTCTTCGCGGGAGCCGGCGAAATTTTCCGCGATGACTTTGCGTGAATTGGGCCAATCTGATTCGAGATGCGGAAAATCGCTCGCCCACATCAGTTTGTCGACGTCCATCTCGTGGCGCGCGATACGCACGCCGACGGGATTGCGGTTAAACCCCCAGTAGCAATGCTCCCGGGCGTATTCGCTCGGCATCCGTTTCAAACGCGGCAGGCCCAGCACGCGTTCGGCCCAGTATTGCTGACGGCCATACTCGTTGTCCATTTGATCCATCCAGTTCGGAACCCAGCCGATTTGCACCTCCGCAACGTAAATTTTCAGTTTCGGAAAGCGCTCGAACGCGCCGCCCCAGATCATCTGCACCACCTGCTTGCTGCCGCGAAAGCCGTATTTGTTGAACCGTTCAATCACGTCAGGCACGTGATGCTCCGGATCGGGTTGCCGCGCATATTTAAATGACGGCACCGCCGCGGCGGCGGGCTGGCCGCGTCCGCGCCGCGGAAAACCGAACTCCACATGAATGGTCAGCGCCATTTCGAGATCGACCGCAGCGGCCCAGAAACCGTCGTCACCCAAGGTCGGATAGCGATAACCGGCGGGAAAGTTATCGATGGCGACGGCTTTAAGCCCGATCTTTTTGCAATGATTCAGCTCGCCAACCGCATCCTCAATGTTGGTGATCGGTATAACCCCGATCCCAATAAGCCGTTCCGGAGCATGTGAGCAATATTCCTCGGCTAGCCAGTCGTTATACGCACGCACGACGGCTTTGTAAGCGTGGTCGTTGCGGATGCCGCGCCAAAAACCCGGCCCGACATTGCCGGGAAACAACACTTCGGCATCGACGCCGTCCTGGTCTTGTTCGCGCAGGCGTTGCTCAGGCGAGCCTGTGCCGGGCGATTTTTCATAATGCTCACCGGGAAGCGGATCGAAGGGGCGCCGCTCTTCATATGGAACCCCGCAGGAAATATTGGAGATCAGCCGCTCCAGCGGCTGCCCTTCTTGCAGCACCGCCAGTGTCCCGTCTTCGAGCGTGATCACTTTCGGCGCACGGTCGCGAAATCTCTGCGGCACGCGCACAGTATAGCGATCCGGACGGATCTCCAGGTGCGAATCTGCGGAAATGCATTTGTACTTCATACGACCTCGATAGCTGAACCAGCGCCCGATTTATACCCGCAGAAAAATGTTGTCAACGCTGCGCTGCCTGGTAGTTGTCATTTCGAGCGCCGCGAGAAATCTTTCTCTGATCCTTCCGACACATTTGACCCGCAATAAACCCCAATGCTATGAACGCAAACACGTATCGGCGCGTCTCTGATGCTTGTTGAATTCTTCCTCCCTTCGGGAAGGGAGGTCAGGAAATCAAATCCCCCTTAGTCCCTCTTTTAGTGAAGGGGGAATGAAGTTGAGAGTTCTCATCGTGGTAACTATTGTCATTTCGAGCGGGCGCAGTGAGAAATCTTTCTCAGTGCTTATGAGGATCACACTGAATCAATCAAGGGGCTCATCTTTGAAGTTGCTGGACATGCTGCATAATTTTTGATTTTCCTCCCTTTGTAAAAGGGAGGCAGGAGGGATTTTTTGAACCTTGTTCACTTTAGCATCGTTGGAATTCTAACCACGCTCGTTTCGGCTACATCTCTTTCAGCCAACTTGTTCGGTGCCGAATCCGGCAAAGGGACAGCGCTGCGGCTTGCCTATAGCGCGATCACCGTCAATCAGGCTATTCCATGGATTGCGCACGATGCCGGCCATTTCAAAAAGCACGGCCTCGATGTCGAGCTCGTTCACGCCAGTAGCACTCTGGCGCTTCAGGCGTTGCTCGCCGGGGAAGTTTCGATCGCTCAGTCGGTCACGGACGCGTGCGTCAGCTCGAATTTGAATGGCGCGGATACTTTGTTCATGGGAGCGATCCTCGATAAGCCGCTCTACAGTTTCATCGTCAACCCGAAAATCAAATCGCCGCACGAGCTCAAAGGCAAACGGGTCGGGGTCACGCGCATCGGCTCCACACCCGACGCGCTCGCGCGGGCAATGCTCAAGATGTGGAATCTCGATCCCGCAACCGACGTGACCATTGTGCAATTGAACGAAATGGGACTTTTGGTCCAAGGTTTAGTCAATGGCGTGATCGACGCCGCGCCGATCTCGATCCCCAGCAATATTCGCGCGAAAAATCTCGGCTACACCGAGCTCTTCGATATGACGAAAATCGGCAAGACTTACATCACGGGAACCGTGGTCACGCGCAAGCGCTTCATTGACGGCCAGCGCGACACGGCCAAGCGCTTCATGCGCGGCTTTCTCGAAGGCATGAAAACTTATCTGGAAGACGAAGACTTCAGCATCAAAGTGATTCAAAAATGGACCCGCACAAAGAATCGCGACGAAGTAAGGGAAGCCTACGCGCTCCAGGCGAAAAACATGCTACGCATTCCGCGCACGTCCATCGAGGGAGTAAAAACCATTCTCGAAGGCATGGAGAAGCTCCCCGGCGCCAAGACCGCCGATCCCAGACGATTCATCGATTTCACGATTCTCGACGAGTTGGAAAAGGAAGGTTTTCTGAAAACCTTGTACAAGAACTGAACGTATATGAATGTTGATGATCGATGCTGACACAGCGTAACGCAGTAGTAGTCGAGCTGTCATTCTAAACGAAGTGAAGAATCTAGAGGCTAGGGAGTGCAAAGTGAGATTCTTCGGTTGCCTCAGAACCGCACTATGACGTCGTACCGTATGACCCGATCGATTTTTCTTATTGGAGTGTTGCTGTTTTTATTTTTTCCCCAACAATCATCGGCCGATACGCTACGCATCCCTTACGTTTCAATCTCCGGCTTTCAAGCACCGCTCTATCTTGGCGAGCGCGCCGGCTTATTCAAGAAAAACCAGCTCGAGGCGCAGCTCATCTACATGCCCGGAGGGTCTTTGATCGTGCAGACGCTGCTTTCCGGCGAGGTTGGTGTCGCGAGCCTCGCGCCGCCTTCCGCGGTGGCGGCATGGGCGAAGGGAGCCGAACTCGCCGTAGTGGCAGGCGGCATTGAGCGCGCGCTCAACGTGCTGATGGTCAATCCGAAAATCAAAAGGCCTGAAGATCTAAAAGGCAAACGGGTAGCGATCAGCCGCTTCGGCTCGCTTTCGGACGTCTCGCTCCGAGACGCGCTGGCTTTTTACAAGCTGAAACCGAGTCAAGATGTCTCGATCGCCCAAATGGGCGGGCTTGGCGAACGCATGGTCGCACTCACCTCGGGAGTGGTCGACGGCGCAATTCTGAACGTCGACCAAGTCTTTCAGGCAGAAAAATTGGGTTTTCAGATTCTCATCGACCTGCGCAAGCTGCCGTTGACTTATTCGACTCAGGGAATCGTCGTCAGCCGGGAATTTTTGCGCGCCCAGCGGAACATCGTTAAACGGTTTTTGAAGGTCTACATCGAGGGCATCAAGATTTTCAAAACCGACAAGGAATTCTCGATGGATACTTTGTCCCGCTACATCAAAACCAGCGATCGGGAAATTCTTTCAAAGACGTATGATGTTTACCGCGATGCATGGGAGACGGTTCCGCTGGTCAGACGCGACGGCATTCAACAAGCCCTGGACAGCATTCCGGACGCAAAAAATACCAAGCTTAATCTCGACAGCCTGATCGACAACTCGCTGATTCAGGAACTGGAAAAAGAGGGATTCATTCGCGAGCTCTATCCCGAAAGAACGCGGTGATCCGGTTGCAGACGCGTACTTTAGCAGCCACGGCGATTTTAACACGCATCGGAAAGATTTCTCCCGATGGT
>DATIEH010000326.1:0-6669 GCA_035455905.1 Binatia bacterium
CGGGACCAGGCCAAACAAAAAATGCAGGAGCGCGGACAAGTCAATCAGAAGGGCCAGGGAAAGTGGCAGCATAGCCCGGAGCATCGCAAAGGTGTTTCTTATCGAGATCAGGGAACAGCCGCGAAGTTTAACCGTGTGAGCAGCAACGATGCGATCAAGTCACGCGAACAGTTTCGCGGGCGAGCCGATCAAGGAAGACAGGATATCTCGCGTGGCGGTGTCGGGGACCGCGGCGGAGTTGGTGATCGTGGTGGTGTCGGCGATCGCGGTGGTGCAGGTAGTGTCGGTGATCGTGGCGGTGTTGGGGGCGGAGCTGGTGGTGGTCAACTCGGCGGCGGAAATCGCGCCGCAACAGCGGACCGTGGCGCCGGAAGCAGCTTGGGCGGTGGCTCGAGCAGCCGCGGCGGCGCTTTTCAAGGCGCTGGCGGTAGCGGTAGCTCAGCACGAGCCGCCAGCTCACGCGGCAGCGCAAGCCGCGGAAGTGGTGGAGGAGGTGGTGCGCGGGCCGGGGGTGGCGGCCGTGGTGGTGGCGGTGGTGGGCGGCGGCGCTAACAACAGTACATGCTGAGGCGGTTCGGGTTTCGGTAGTGAACGATGGAGGACGCAATGATTTTGTCAGGTAAGAAAAGGAAAAAGCACGCGACTCGCCTACTGAGTTGTCTTGCCGGGCTCGCCTTAATTTTCGCGTTTATCATTAGTTCGACGCCGGCCTCGGCACAGAAAATGTTCTCCTCGCCGGAGGAGGCGGTTAAAGCCGCGATCGCCGCGGCAAGGAGCAATAATGATAACGAACTGCTCGCGATCTTTGGCCCCAAAGCAAATGAAATTTTGTTTTCCGGTGATCCAGTCGCGGACAAACAGAGAAGGGCTGAATTTGTTGCAGCCTATGATCAAGCGAACCGTCTTAGCACCGAAGGAGAAGATCGGATTCTAATCGCCGGCAAGCAGGATTGGCCGTTTCCGATTCCGATCGTGAAGAAAGGCCAATCATGGATGTTCGATACCGAGCAGGGCAAGCAGGAAGTCCTGAACCGCAGAATCGGCAGCAATGAGTTGTTCACAATTCAAACCATGCTCGCGATCGTCGATGCCGAACGGGAGTATGCGATGAAGGATCGCGATCGCAACGGACTCTTGGAATATGCTCAAAAATTCCTGAGCGACCCGGGTAAGAAGAATGGCTTGTATTGGGAGGCGAAGGCAGGCGAACCCGAGAGTCCCCTAGGGCCGATCATGGTGCAAGCACGAAGCCAAGGCTATGGAGCAAAAATTACAACCGCACCCGGCCCATATCATGGCTATAACTATCGGATACTTACCGCGCAGGGTAAGGACGCCCCGGGCGGCGCATACAGTTATTTTGTCAAAGGAAAAATGATCGGCGGGTTCGCCGTGGTGGCCTATCCCGCGGAGTACGGTAACTCCGGCATCATGACATTTATCGTCAACTATGATGGCAAAGTGTTTCAGAAAAATCTTGGACCCAATACGGCGGCCGCCGCGAAAAGCATGAAGGAATACAATCCGGATAAAACCTGGACCGAAGTGAAGCAGTAAAATCGACGTAGTACCAAGTCATCGGGCATGAAGACTGCTCGTCGCTGAAAAAGGAACAGAGCAGCAAAAGTCGCCGCATCGAAGTGCTGGTCTATCGAGACGCAAACCGGCTCCTCCGGATTCTCAAAATCCGAGATTCGCATTGCTCGTCGGCTCAAACCCGAAGTTTCGAACCAACTCCGCCGGAAAGAGCCGATAAGCCACTCCCCATCGCTCCGAGTCCCAGGAGCGAGTGTGACGATTTCACCCATCAAAAATGCAGGCCTGATCGATTTAGCGGTTGAAACAACAGGAGTAGCGTAATATTAGAACGAGAGAGACAACCGAGTATACTCGTTCAAAACCCGCACATGGCAAACCACCTTACGCTAGCCACTTTCCAAAGAAGGCTTGCTAAAATCTCGCGTCAGAAAAATGCGACCGACGCCACCATCGAAATTCAGCAATATTTTCTCGAGCGTAAGTCGCTTGTCGATGCTGCCTTAAATCAATATTTTAGGCGCAAAGACCCACAAATCTCACCGCTGCTTCATGAAGCAGTTTGTTACAGTGTCCTGGATGCGGGAAAGCGCTTCCGTCCGATATTGACTTTAGCGGTGGGCGAACTGTTTGGCGCACGACGTGCTCCCCTTCTGGCCTTCGCTTGTGCTATCGAGTTGATTCACTGTTATTCGCTGATACATGACGACTTGCCCGCGCTCGACAATGATGATTTCCGCCGGGGTAAAGCTTCCTGCCATAAGCGTTTTGGTGAGGCGATAGCGCTTCTCGCCGGGGATGCATTGTTGACGGAAGCGTTTTTTATCGTGTCGGATCCGTCGCTGGCGCGCCTTTTGGGATCCTCTTTGAGTGCGCAGCTCATCCGCGAAATATCCGCATCGGCTGGGATGAGAGGAATGATTAGCGGACAAAGCAGGGAACTAGAATTGGAAAGATGCGAGGTGACTCCACAGATTTTGGAAGAGCTCGATCGGCTCAAGACCGGTGCCCTGATTATCACCGCAGCCCGCGTTGGCGCTCTGATCGGCGGCAGCGCGCGTAAGGATCTCGATAGAATCACGCGATATGCGCAGTGTCTGGGGTTGATATTTCAGATTACCGACGACATTTTGGACGAGCATGAGACCGCGGACGCCCATAAAGGGCTAACCAATTATTTGTCAGTTGCCGGGAAGGCGAAGGCTAGGGAACGTGTGCAGTCCCTTTTTGCTCAGTGCCTAAGAGTAATGGAACCTTATGGCAAAGCAGCCGAGCCGCTGCGCGAGATTGCCCGCTACGTTACTGACAGAAAACAGTAGCTGGAGCACCTCACGAACCCGATTAGGTCAGGTTGCCAGGTCGCTAGAGAGGGGGAACAGAGCATGATGCGGTTTAAGAACCGAAGCGCCATGACTGAATTCACTTCGCTCTCTCGTCTGGATCGAATCGACACTGCAGCGCGGAAAAACCGGCGCAGCGACGATGACTTTCAATCTGACATGCTGGAGCAAGTTTCACGCACATTCGCTTTGACGATTCCGCAGCTTCCGCCCACCCTTCGCAGGGTGGTGGCGAATGCCTATCTTCTTTGCCGCATTGTCGACACCATCGAGGACGAACCGCTGATCGACAGCGCGAGCAAGCAGGTTTTTTGCCAGCAGTTTGTCGGAGTTCTAAACGGCGTCAACAACGCCGAACGGTTTGCGCGAGAACTGGGTTCTGCGCTTTCGAGCCGGACACCGCCGGCGGAGCACCAGCTCATCCGAAACGTGCCGCGAGTCGTCGACATTAGCCGTAGCTTCTCGGCGCCGCAGCGCTGCGCGCTCCAGCAGTGCGTCACCATTATGGCCAGCGGAATGGCACAATTTCAGTTAAGCCACGACAAACACGGCCTGAAAAACCTTCACGAGCTGGATCGGTATTGTTACTATGTTGCAGGCGTCGTGGGCGAGATGTTGACGGCGCTGTTTTGTCTCTATTCCCCGCAAATAGCGAAGCAGCAGGACCGCTTGATGCGATTGGCGGTTTCCTTTGGTCAAGGCTTACAAATGACGAACATCCTCAAAGACGTCTGGGAGGATTACGCAAATGGAGCCTGCTGGCTGCCGCGCGAAATCTTTGCCGATGACAATTTCGAACTGCGTGAAATGGCTAGAAAAGAAAACTCGGCGCAGTTCCAACGCGGGATTCAGCGCCTGGTTGGTGTTGCCCATGGACATTTGAAAGATGCACTGAGCTATACACTGGTGATTCCGCGCCGCGAGATCGGCATCCGTAATTTTTGCCTGTGGGCCATCGGATTGGCGGTACTCACCTTGCGCAAAATCAACCGCCACCTTGATTATAGCGAAGGCAATCAAGTAAAAATTTCCCGCACCAGCGTAAAGGGTACTGTCGTCGTTAGCCGACTCGCAGTGCGCCACGATCATGTTTTAAGGCTGCTGTTTTGTGCTGCCAGTCTGGGCTTGCCTTTAACCAAGACATCGAGCATCTGCTCGCCGGCAGAAGGCGCCGGTGCGCTCGACAGAGCCGTTTGACATTCGGTTATCACGCTCTTTCCCGCTGTATGAAGGACAGCACGGCCCGGCTCGATTACCCGCGCGCGGAAACAGAAACTACCGACAAGTTGTCGTTGTCCGGAGTTAAGGGCGCAATTTACCGCTCGGTCGGCGCGCTGCTGCGCGCGCAACACGCCGATGGCTACTGGTCCTTTGAGCTCGAGGCCGATTGCACCATTCCAGCCGAATATATCCTGATGATGCACTACCTGGGCGAGATCGATCACGAACTCGAGCGCAAACTCGCTACGTATCTGCGCGGTCGCCAGGGCGACGACGGCGGTTGGCCGCTGTATTACGGCGGCGCCGCCGAAGTCAGTTGTTCCGTTAAAGTCTATTATGCGCTGAAACTCTCCGGCGACGATCCTGATCAACCACACATGCTAAGAGCTCGGAAGACGATTCTTCGGCTCGGCGGCGCGGCACGGGCCAACGTATTTACCCGGATCGCGTTGGCAATGTTCGAACAATTACCGTGGCGCGGGGTGCCGTTTTTGCCGGTGGAAATCATTTTACTGCCGCGCTGGTTCCCCTTTCATATTTATAGAGTTTCCTATTGGTCGCGCACGGTTATGGTGCCTCTATTGATTCTCTGGACGTTTAAAGCGCGGGCACGTAACCCCAAAAATATTTCCATCCGCGAACTGTTTGAGCGCGATCCGTGGAGGCAAAACGACTATTTTCCCACTCGCTCAGTTTTAAATCGGCTCTTCCTCGTACTGGATCGACTTGGATTAAGGCTGTACCCGCTGCTGCCGGACAGGGTTCGCCGCCGCGCGATCAAAAAAGCCGCGGCCTGGATAGTAGAACGGCTTAACGGGGTAGGCGGCCTGGGCGCTATTTTTCCTGCGATGATCAATGCCTACGAAGCGCTCGAGATGCTTGGTTATCCGCTGAATCATCCGCTCCGCGTGCAAGCAAGAAAAGCCATCGATGATTTGCTGATTGTCGGAGAGGATAGCGCCTATTGCCAGCCTTGCGTCTCGCCGGTTTGGGATACGGCGTGGGCCAGTATCGCTCTGCAGGAGGTCGGCGATGAGGCAAGCCAGAAAAGCGTAAAAAAAGCCTTGAGTTGGTTAAGCGCAAAACAACTGCTGGACCAGCCCCAGGATTGGGCGTACAACCGCCAGCATGTCAGAGGTGGTGGATGGCCGTTTCAGTTCATAAACTCGCACTACCCAGATTTGGACGACACCGCGGCAGTGGCTTATGGGATGAATAGAAGCGGCGAGCGCTCCTATGACGGGGCGGTGCAGAGGGCAACCGAATGGATTTGCGGTATGCAGTCGAAAAATGGCGGCTTCGCTTCGTTCGATGCCGATAACAATCACACCTACCTGAATGAAATTCCCTTTGCCGACCATGGCGCACTCCTCGACCCGCCGACGGAGGATGTCAGCGCGCGCTGTCTGATGTTGCTGGCACGCTTGGGAAACTCGTCGGAAGTCAGCACGGCTAAAAAAAAATGCTTGGATTATATTTTACGATCTCAACAACCCGACGGCTCTTGGTACGGAAGGTGGGGGACAAATTACATCTACGGTACCTGGTCTGTGCTTGTGGCCTTGGAAGAGGAGGGGGTTGGCAGCGAAGACAGCGCCGTGCGGAAGGCCGTTGCCTGGCTCAACAGCGTGCAGCGAGATGACGGCGGATGGGGCGAAAGTTGCGACTCGTACTTCGAGCCCGAGAAAAAAGGCCATGGTGAGCGGAGCACATCTTTTCACACCGCATGGGCCGTGTTGGGCTTGATGAGCGCCGGCGAGGTCCACTCAGCATCGGTTCGACAGGGAATCGAGTTTCTTTTGCGAACCCAACATGCGGACGGCTTCTGGCGCGATCCCGAATTCAACGCGCCCGGATTCCCGCGCGTCTTTTATTTGAAATACCATGGCTACGACAAATACTTTCCGCTGCTGGCGTTAACGCGTTATCAAAATTTGACTGCCGGCAAAAACTGATGCTCGGAATCGTCGTTTCGCTGTCTTGGGAACTAAAAACCTTAACCCGCCAATCCATCCCGTTAGGATCATACCTCGCAATCAGCGACAACACCCTGGTGGCTCTATCCGGCATTGGAGCCCAACGAGCGCGCACGGCGGCGACGCTTCTGATATCGCGCGGAGCCACGGCTCTGCTCAGCTGGGGCTGTGCAGCGGCCCTGGAAGATGAGATCAGAGCGGGAAGCGTACTGCTTCCGGAAGGAGTAATCGATACACGGGGTGAAACTCTTTCGGTTACGACCGAGTGGCATCACCGCTTGTATCAGGAAATCGGCTCGCGATACCCGGTCCGCACCGAGGCGCTGGTCGAAAGTGCCGGTCTGTTGAAAACTCCGGGAGAGAAGCAGTTATTAGCGCGCCGGACACAAGCGATCGCAACGGATATGGAGAGCGCCGCGCAGGCGAAAGTTGCACGTGAGCACCGGCTCCCCTTCATCGCGGTACGCGCCGTTCTTGACAGCCTCTCGACTCCTCTGCCGGAAAAGCTGATGCGTTCCCTTGATGCACGAGGCGAGATCAGCCCGAGAAGTTTTCTGCAGCACATCGTTCTCCGGCCGGCGGATTGGTCAACTCTC